>NZ_QHHV01000114.1:0-90555 GCF_003947245.1 Actinoplanes sp. ATCC 53533
GCATGCCCGATACCGGTACTGTCCGCAGTTGCTACCCCCTCCGACACGCCAGTCCGCCCGGTAACCGAGGGTGAACAGGCCGGTTTGCTGCGAGCGTTGGCAGTGGTGCCGGATCCGCGCAGCCCGCGTGGGCTGCGTTACCCGCTCGCCGGGCTCTTGGCGGTCGCGGTGTGCGCGGTGCTGGCCGGGGCTACGTCGGTGGCCGCGATCGCGGACTGGCTGCACGATCTGGACGACATCGCCCGAGCCCGGCTCGGGTTCGTTCGGGGTATGCCGGCCACGACCACGATGTGGCGGCTACTGATCCGCCTGGACGCCGACCTGCTCGCCACGATCCTCGCGGGCTGGTTACGCGCCCGGACCCAGCCGTCAGACCGGCCCCGCGGGCCTCGATATCGGCAGGTCATCGCGGTCGACGGCAAGACCCTTCGGGGCGCCCGCCGCCCCGACGGCAGCCAGGTGCACCTGCTGTCCGCCCTGGACGCCAGTACCGGGATCGTCCTCGCGCAGGTCACCGTGAGCGCGAAGTCCAACGAAATCCCGGCCTTCGCCCCGCTGCTGGACGCCCTCGAACACCTCCTGGGCAGCCTGAAAGACCTGATCTTCGTCGCCGACGCGCTGCACACGCAGGTCGGCCACGCCAACGAGATCGCTGCGCGAGGCGCTCACCTGCTGATCCCCGCGAAGGGAAACCAGCCGACTCTGTTCACCCAGCTCAAGACGCTGCCCTGGGCGCAGGTCCCGATCGGCCATCAGACCCGCGACCACGGTCACGGCCGCCGGGAGACCCGCACCGTCAAGGCCATCACCCTGCACACGCCCGGTGGGATCGGATTTCCCCACGCCGAGCAGGCCATCCGGATCACCCGGACCCGCACCACCACCAAAAGCGGCAAGACCACCCGCGAGACCGCGTACCTGACCATCTCGCTGCCCGCCACCGACGCCCACCCGATCGACCTGCAGCGATGGATTCGGGCCGAGTGGCTAATCGAAAATCTCGTGCACCACGTACGAGATGTCACGTTCCGTGAAGATTCACATCAGGCCCGGACCGGTAACGGACCCGCCGTCATGGCAACCCTGCGTAACACCGCGATCGGCTTCCATCGCATCAGCGGCGACACCAACATCGCCCGCGCCACCCGACGCGCCAACCGCCGCCCCCACGACCTCATCACCGCCGTGATCAGCAGCAACCCCAGAACGCAATGACCCTGCCAGAAAACCCCACAAAAAGGCGATCCCGACGTTTCCTGCAAACCTATTGAATCCCCGCCGAGATTGTCAGCAGATCCCACCCTGAATCGTCGTTGCCCTGCCGCCGAACCCTCAGGTACAGGAGCATTCTCACCGGCAGTTCAAGCCGTCGGTCGCGGTGACGATTTGGCCGAATGAAGTGCGCGTCGACTCACGGTAGCGGTTGGGCGCCGATCGTAGGTCGGCCAACACCGCTGCGCTCGTAGGGATCCCCCTGGGCTACGGCCTGGCGGTCGACGTCATCGAGCACCGAGCACCGAGCATCAGTGGGTTCGCCCACCGCTGCTACTCGATGATCCCGCCGTGGATGGACTCGGTTGATGCGACGAACTGCGACCATTCGTCCAGCAGCTGCCTGAATTCCGGGGTGGCGAGGGTCTCGCGGTATTCGTCGATGCTGGTGATCTCGAGGACCTCCAGGTAGTGGTATGCGGGCGGACCGCCTTCGAGGGTCGCGTCGAGTTTGGTGACCTCGTAGCGTTCGATCGACGGGAAACCGCGGGCCATTGGATAGTCGGTCTGCCGGACCCACTGCTCGTATGCGGCGGGGTCGACGCCCTCGCGGAGCTTGTTGAGAAAGAAGACGCGGTGTGCCATGGGACACCCTCCTCAGAGTCCGGTCAGTATACGCGCGAGGGTGACGTTCATCTCGTACCGGAACGGGCTGGGCCGGCGGTTAGCCTGGGAGCCGCGGACAATCTTGGGGGGCATCGGTGGCCGGGGATCTCGACGAGGCGGCAGCTATCTTCACGGGCGTGCGGTCACGTCTTTTCGGGATCGCCTACCGCATGCTCGGCAGCGCCAGCGAGGCCGAGGACCTGGTGCAGGATGTCTGGCTGCGCTGGCAGGCGACCGATCGCAGCGTGGTGCACAATCCGGGCGCGTTCCTGGCGACGACCATGACCCGGCTGGCCATCAACGAGTTGCAGTCCGCGCGAGTTCGGCGCGAGACATACATCGGTCCGTGGCTGCCGGAGCCGGTCGACACCAGCGCCGACCCGTTCCTGGGCGCCGAGCGTGGGGAGGCGCTCGAGCTCGCGGTCCTGACGCTGATGGAGAAGCTCACCCCGCATGAGCGGGCGGCGTACGTCTTGCGGGAGGCGTTCGACTACCCGTACGGGCAGATCTCCGACATCCTGCAGTCCACCGAGCCGGCCGTGCGCCAGCTCGTCAGCAGGGCTCGCAAGCACGTCGCCGGTGAGCGGAAGATGCCGGTGCCCGGGGCCGCCCAGCGCCAGCTGCTGGCCACCTTCCTCGATGCCGCCCGCAGCGGCGATCTCGAGGCGCTGGAGAGGCTGTTCGCGGCCGATGTGGCGAGCGTCTCCGACGGCAACGGCGAGCGGCAGGTCTCCCGCAAGGTGGTGTCCGGCGCGGCCCGGGTGGCGAAGTACGTCGCGGCGTTCTCGACCTGGTACTGGGAGGGCGTCGACGTGCAGTGGGTCACGATGAACGGGCAGGCCGGTGTCGTCATGCGCCGCGGTGACACGCTGCTGGGGATGGCCACGATCGTCGCCTCCGAGGCCGGGATCGAGCAGTTGCTGTGGATGCTGAACCCGGACAAGATCGCCGCCATGGCCGGCGTCACAAAGTAGCTGCCTGCCCTGTCTGTATTCGTGACAGCGAGAGACAGGGAACGAAGGTGCGGGCGATGCGCCCCGTTCATGATGACGTCGTACGCCGGCTCGCCGCGGCCTGCCGCGCGGGCGACGTCGTCGTGATCGAGGCCGCCCTCGATCCGGACGCCGTCGCCGTGTGCGACGGCGGTGGCCGCGTGCCCGCTCCGGATCGTGCCGTGCGCGGGGCGGCCCGGGTTGCCCGGCTGCTTCGTGCCCTGCTGCCCGGCACCGACCTGACGGTTGAGAGCGCCAACGGGCGCGCCGCCCTGGTTGCCCGCCGGGCCGGCGTGGCCGTGGCCGTGATCGCCGTCGGCTGCCACGAGGACCGGGCCACGGCCCTCTGGGTCGTGCTGAATCCCGCCAAGCTGCGGGGCTGGCACCGCGGCTGAGCCTGGTACTGACAGGACATGGTTCCCGACGAGAGATGGCGTCAGCGTTGAGGCATGCGGAAGGTAACCATGCGGAACACCATTGATCTGACCGGACGGCTCGCCGTGGTGACCGGAGCGAGCGGCGGTCTCGGACTCGGTCTGGCGACCCGCCTGGCCGCGGCCGGCGCCGAGGTTCTCCTGCCGGTTCGCGACCAGGCCAGGGGCGAGGCCGCGCTGAGCCGCGTCCGCGCCGGGGCGCCCGGTGCCGACGTGTCGCTCCGCGAGCTCGACCTGGCCTCGCTGAGGTCGGTGCGGGCCCTGGGCGACGCCCTGAACGCCGAGGGCCGACCGATCCACATCCTGATCAACAATGCCGGTCTGATGACGCCGGCCACCCGGCACACCACGGCCGACGGCCTGGAGCTGCAGTTCGGGACCAACCACGTCGGGCACTTCGCGCTCACCGGCCGGCTGCTGCCGCTGCTGAGCGCCGGCCAGGCGCGGGTGACCACCATGACCAGCAGCGCCGCCCGGCACGCCAAGCTCAACTGGGCAGACCTGCAGAGCGACCAGGCGTACGCGCCGGTCCGCGCGTACAACCAGTCGAAGCTCGCGAACCTGATGTTCGCGCTCGAACTCGACCGGCGCTCGCGAGCCGCCGGGTGGGGGATCGTCAGCAACGCCGCCCACCCGGGTACGACGTTGACCGGCCTGTACGCCGCCGGCCCCAACATGGGCCGGGAGCGGCCCTCGCCGATCGAGGCCGTCATGACGCGCCTGGCCCGCTGGGGCGTCCTGGTCCAGGGCATCGACCGGGGCCTGCTCCCGGCCCTGTACGCGGCCACCAGCCCGGACGCCGTGGGCGGCCACTTCTACGGCCCGGACGGCTTCGGCCAGTTCACCGGCGGCCCGGCCGAGCTGAAGATCTACCGCCCGGCACGCGACGAGGCCGCGGCGGCCCGGCTGTGGGACGTCTCCTCGCGGCTGGCCGGCGTCGAGTTCGCGGCGGCCTGAGGATGGACCGCGCCCGGCTGGCCGAATACCTGCGTACCCGTCGTGCGGCCCGGCAACCGGAGGACGTCGGCCTGCCGCGCGGGCGGCGCAGGCGCACGCACGGCCTGCGCCGCGAGGAGGTCGCGGTGCTCTCCGACATGTCGATCGACTACTACAGCCGCCTCGAACAGCCGCGCGGTCCGCACCCCTCCGAGCAGATCCTCGGTGCGCTCGCCCGCGGGCTGCGCCTGTCCATGGAGGAGCGTGACCACCTGTTCCGGCTCGCCGGGTACGCAGTCCCGCGCCGCTCCACAGACGACCACGTCAACCCGGGGATGATGCGCATCTTCGACGGTCTGCGAGACGCCGCGGCGCAGGTGGTGAGCCCGCTCGGCGAGACCCTGCTGCAGACCCCGCTGTCCGTCGCCCTGATCGGCGACGAGAGCGTCCACCGGGGTCTCGCACGCAGCCTGCACTACCGCTGGTTCACCGATCCCGCGACGCGGCTGCTCCGGCCCGCGGAGGGGCCGCTCATCGCCGCGGACCTGCACGATTCGTTCATCCGCGACGGCCCGGACTCCCGCGCGGCCACGCTGGTCGGCGCGTTGCTCGAGGAAAGCCCGGAGTTCGCCGCGCTCTGGCGCGAGCATCCGGTGGCGAGCCGCTACTGCGGCCCGGTCCGGCTCGTGCACCCGGAGGTCGGCCCGGTCGACCTGCACTGCCAGCGGCTGATCGACCCGGACCAGTCGCAGCAGCTGATCGTCCACACCGCGCAGCCCGGCAGCGAGAGCCACGAGAAGCTGGAGGTCCTGAAGGTGATCGGCGGCCGGCAGGCCGGCCAGTCGTGGTAGATGTGGGCAGAGCCGCGCGGGCCTGCCCCTAAGTGATCGTCAGGGCGCCCTCGATCGCGGCCTCGACGGCGGCCTCGACGTGGATCCGGGTGGTCGGGAAGACCGGGACCGCGCTGTCCGCCGCCGTCACCAGCAGCTCGATCTCGGTGCAGCCGAGCACGATGCCCTGCGCGCCCGCCGCCACGAGCCGCCCGATCGCGCCGCGGTAGAACTCACGTGAGGTGTCCCGCACGATGCCGAGGCACAGCTCGTCGTAGATGATCCGGTGCACCTCGGCACGATCCTCGGCCTCCGGAACGAGCACGTCCAACCCGTGCGTGGCCAGCCGCTGCCGGTAGAAGTCCTGCTCCATCGTGAACGCGGTGCCGAGCAGCCCCACGGTGCGCAAGCCGGAACGCGACACGGCCGCGGCGGTCGCATCGGCGAGGTGGAGCAGCGGGATGCCGATCCGCGCCTGCACCTCGTCGGCGACCTTGTGCATCGTGTTTGTGCAGAGCACCACGAGATCGGCCCCGGCGGCCTCGAGCGCCGCGGCGGCCTCGCCGAGGAGGTGGCCGGCCCGCTCCCACTCACCGGCGGCCTGCATCGCCTCGACGTCGGCGAAGTCGACGGAGTACAGGACGCACCGAGCCGAATGTAGCCCACCCAAGCGCCGGCGCACGAGCTCATTGGCCAGCCGGTAGTACATCGCGCTCGACTCCCAGCTCATGCCGCCGAGCATCCCGATCGTCAACACCCGGCGTTCCCGTCGGGGCGGCTCGACGACGGGTGACAAACGATCTTCAAGCGCATGGCACCATGATCGAATGGCCGGCCGGGCCGGGTCAACGACCACTCCCCCGGCCGTGGCTCTCCCGCGGCGTGCGTAGGTCCGCGTCCCGGGCATCCAATCGGATGATCGGATCGGGCCGCCGCGGTCGGGCGCGGCCGGGGCGCCGTCCGCCAGGATCGACATCGGAAGGAGGCCTCATGATCTCGGCACTCAACCGGCTCGTCGAGCTCGTCGAGGAGCACCTCACCGAGGAGATCGACGTCAACGGATGGGCCAGGGCGCTCGGCACGACCGAATACCACCTGCGCCGGATGTTCTCGTCGTTGGCCGGCATGCCGCTGTCGGAGTACGTGCGCCGGCGCCGCATGACCCTCGCCGCGGCCGACGTGGTCCGGGGCGAGGACGAGCTGCTGAGCATCGCCGTCCGGCACGGCTACGGCTCCACCGAGGCGTTCGGGCGCGCGTTCCGGGCGGTCCACGGCGCCGGGCCCGGTGACGTTCGCCGCGACGGAGGCCCCCTTCGCGCCCAACCACAGCTCAGGTTCCGCCTGACCGTCGAGGGGAGCAGCCCCATGGACACCCGCATCGTCGACCGCCCCGCGTTCCGGCTCGTCGGGCACGCGGCCCGGGTGCCGCTGATCCGCCGGGGCGTCAACCCGCACATCGAGCGGCACGTCACCGCGCTGCCGCGGGAGGAGCATCTCCGGCTCAAGGCCCTCGGCGACACGGAACCGACAGGTCTGCTGCAGGTCTGCGACGACCTCGACCCCGACGGCACCGAGGGCCGCGACCTGACCTACCTGCACGGCGTCGCCGTCTCCCGGGACACCCCGGCCCCCGGCGACCTCGACGCCGTCGAGCTGCCGGCCGGCAGGTGGGCGGTCTTCCGCACCGCCGGGCCCCATCCGCGCGCGCTGCAGGAGGCCTGGGCCGCGACCGCGACCGAGTGGTTCCCCGCCAACCCGTGGCGGCTGCGCCCCGGCCCCTCGATCGTGACGGTCCTCGAACGCGCGGCCGACTTCGGCACCGCGACCTGCGAGCTGTGGCTGCCCGTCGAACCGGCGTGACGACCCCGCGGGAAGCACTCAGCGCTGTCACAGCCGCACTGCCGGATGATGCCGCGCATGCGAGCGGTGATGTTCAAGGCGTACGGCCCGCCCGAGGTTCTCACCCAGGTCGACCTGCCGACGCCGGTGCCCCGGGGCGACCAGGTGCTGATCCGGGTGCGCGCCACCACGGTCACCTCCGCCGAGTGCGGGATGCGCCGGGGCGAGCCGCGCTGGGGCCGGCTCATCCTCGGCCCGCTCCGCCCTCGTCCGGGCGTCCGCGTGCTCGGGCTGGAGTTCGCCGGCGACGTCACGGCGGTCGGTCCGGCCGCGCGCCGGTATGCGGTCGGCGACCGGGTCTTCGGGTTCACCGGGTTCGGCGTCGGGGCGAACGCGGAATACAAGTGCCTGTCCGAGCGGGCGTCGCTCATCACGATGCCGCCGAACGTCGGCTACCCGGAGGCCGCGGCCAGCGTCGACGGATTCACCACCGCCTGGTACTTCCTCCGCGAGCTGGCCCGGGTCCGGCCCGGCCAGCGGGTGCTGGTCATCGGCGGCTCCGGCAGCATCGGCACGTACGCCGTCCAGCTCGCCCGGCAGGCCGGCGCCACCGTGCACGCCGTGTGCGGCGGCCGGAACGTCAAGCTCGTCGAGTCGCTCGGCGCCGAACGGGTCTTCGACTACACGGCCGAGGACTTCACCACCAGCGGCGAACGGTACGACGCCGTCTTCGACACGGTGGGCCGCAGCTCGTTCGCCCGCTGCCGGCCGGTGCTGGCGCCGCGCGGCTGCTACCTGCCGACGACGGGCCTGGTCAACAACGTCCTCGCGCTCCGTACCGCGGTCACCGGCGGCCCGCGGGTCCGGACCGGCATGTCGGTGCGCAAGCACGCGGCCCTGGCCGAGCTGCGCGAACTGATCGGGCAGGGCCGGCTCCGGGTCGTCATCGACCGCAGTTATCCGCTGGCCGAGATCGTCGAGGCGCACCGCTACGTCGACGGTGGGCACAAGGTCGGCAACGTCACCATCACCGTGGCGGAAGACTGAACCGCCCGTGCCCGCCCGGTCAGCGGCCTACCGCCGGCCGGGCACGACGAGCCCGGTCTCGTACGCCGCGATCACGGCCTGGACGCGATCGCGCAGGCCGAGTTTGGTGAGCACGTTGCTGACGTGCGTCTTCGCGGTGTGCGTGCTGACGACCATGGCGGCGGCGATCTCCGGATTGGACATGCCCTCCGCGAGCATCCGGAGCGTCTCGCGCTCGCGGGCCGTCAGCACGGTCAGCCGTTCCGCCGGCAGCGGGCGCGCCAGCTCGCCCGCGGTGAACTGCTCGACCAGGCGCCGGGTCACCGAGGGCGCGAGCAGCGACTCGCCCAGGGCGACCACCCGTACGGCGTGCACGAGATCGTCGCGGCGCACGTCCTTGAGCAGGAACCCGCTCGCGCCCGCCCGCAGCGCGTCGAAGACGTGGTCGTCCTGGTCGAACGTGGTCAGCATGACGACCCGGCAGCCGGTCTCGGCGCACACGATCCGGGCGGCCTCGATCCCGTCCATGCCGGGCATCCGGATGTCGAGCAGCACCACGTCGGGCCGGTGCTCCCGGACGGCCGCGACCGCCTGGAACCCGTCGCCCGCCTCGGCGACCACCTCGATGTCGGGCTGGGCGTCCAGGATCATCGCGAATCCGGCGCGTACCAATTCCTGGTCGTCGGCGACCACCACCCGGGTCACAGCGGCAGCCACGCTCGTACCGCGAAACCCCGGGCCGCCGGGCCGGCCGACGCGGCCCCGCCGCACGCGGCGGCGCGTTCCCGGATGCCGGTCAGCCCGTTGCCGCCGGACGGCGGCCCCGCCGCGGCGCCGCGGCCGTCGTCCTGGATCTCGATCACCAGGCTCTCCTCCTGCCAGCTCAGTCGCACGTCGGCGCGGGACGCACCGGCGTGCTTGACGACGTTCGTCAGCGCCTCCTGGGTGATCCGGTAGGCGGCCACCCCGCAGTCGGGCGGCAATCGCCGGGGCTCGCCCGCCACCTCGTAGCCGACTTCCAGCCCGGCGCCCGCCACCTGCCTGACCAGCTCGGGCAGGTCGTCGACGGTCAGCCGCGGGGTGCGCGGTTCGCGCTCCTCCTTGAGGACGTCGAGCGTCCGGCGGAGCTGGTCCATCGCGTCCCGGCCGGCGTCGGCGATGGAGTCGAACGTGGCGATGGCCCGTTCCGGGTCGCGGCGCACCACCACCGGCCCGGCTTCCGCCTGCACGACCATGAGGCTGACCGCGTGCCCGAGAATGTCGTGCATGTCGCGGGCGATGCGGGCCCGTTCCCGTTCGGCGGCCCGTTCGGCCTCCAGGGTGCGCTCGCGCTCGAGCCGGACGGCGCGCTCCTCCAGGACGGCGGCGTGCGCGCGGGTTCCGGCGGCCCCGCGGCCGAGCGCGTAGGCGGTCACGTTCAGGACGACCCCGCGCATCGCGGTGTCGGCCGAGCCGACCGTCAGGAGCCCTCCGCCGATGATCGTGGCCAGCGCGGCCCACCGCACGAGGGCACCGGACCGGGCGGACACCGTGTAGAGGGCGATCAGCGTGCCGTACCAGAGTGGCTGCGCCGCGACCGCGTCCACGAGGTCGTACAGGGCGCCGAAGGCGACGCTGACCAGCAGGACGGGCAACGGCAGGCTGCGCCGGGCCACCAGCGGCACGGCGGAGCCGACCGCGGCGACGTAGCCCCACCAGTGCCACTGGCCCTCCCGGAACAGCAGCGGCCAGAGCTGCGCGACGGCGGCCAGGGCCGCGAGCGCGGCGTCCGACCACGGGGAACGCGCCCAGCGGCGGACCGGCGAGGAGAACACGATGCGCCATGCTGTCATGCGTATGCCGGGCGCCGGCGGGCGAGGGGCGCCAGCGCGGCGAGCATCAACAGGCCACCGAGCGGCAGCAGATCGAGGCCGGCCAGCGTGACACCGACGCCGAGGACCAGGAGCACCGGCGCCCACACCGGCACGGTGCGGACGGCGGCGAGGTGCCCGACCAGCGCGATCAGCCCGAGGTAGAACAGCGCGGGCCCCGGCCCGTAGACGACGAACGCGACCCCGGGCACCTCCTGGACGTCGCTGAACATCCGCCCCATCGCGGCCCGGTCGGCGGCGACGACCCCGACCACGATGTCGATGCCGATCTGCACGAGGCCGCAGCACACGCCAGCCACCCCGGCGACGGCGGCGGCCGTGGCGACCGCACCGCCGCCGGCCATCCGGCGCGCGGTCAGCAGGACCCGTACGAAAAGGATCAGCGCGGCGAAGAAGGCCAGGTGCCCGACGGTCCACAGGAGGCCGGGGCCGTGCGCGCCGTCGAGCCCGTCCAGCAGCCGGATCAGGCCGTAGGCAACGGTGAGGGTGGGGGCGGCGATGACCGCCAGGCGTGTTGTCCACATGCCGTCGATCCTCATCCGCGAGCGACGCCGGGGCATCGCCGACGTCGGCGATCTTCGCGCTCCCCCACGAGACCCCCTACTCCGAGAACGTCGCCGGCGATCCGCTACGGTCGGCCGGTGAGACCGTTCACGGGCGTTCTGCCCCCTCCCCGCTCCTGACGGAGCGATGAGCTGACAGCCGGCCACCACGATCGCGTGGTCGGTTCTTTCTTCATGCCTGCGCTCCGCCGACGCTGCCCTCATCAGCTGACCATTCGGAGCGCGTACCCATGTCTCGATCCTTCCTGCCGTCAACCGCCGCGCAGCGCGGTGTCATCGCCATCGCCGCCGCCGGATTCCTCTGGGGCACGACCGGCGTGGTCGTGCAACTGATCCGTCAATCGACCGGCTTGAGCCCGGTCAGCCTCGGGTTCTGCCGCTTGGCCATCGCGGCGCTCGCCCTGCTGATCTTCCTGGCGAGGCGGCTGCGGCCGGTGGTCTCGGCGCTGCGTGCCCAACCGGGACTGCTCGCCCTGATCGGCGTCGGCCTCGGCGCGTACCAGGCGCTGTATTTTCTCGCGGTCGCCTGGGGCGGTGTCGCGATGGCCACCGTCGTCAGCCTCGGCCTCGCGCCCGTCCTCATCGCCGGCGGGGAAGCCGCCCGCTCCCGGCGCGTGCCGGCCCGCGGCACGCTGTTCAGCGTGACCACGGCGGTCCTGGGCCTGGCCCTGATCACCGGCTTCGAGGGGGCGCCGACCGAGGCCGCACCGCGACCGCTGGCCGGTCTGCTCGCGGCGGTCGGCTCCGGCATCGGGTACGCGGGCAGCACGGTACTGAGCCGACGGGTCAGCCGGCACACCCAGCCGGTCGTCCTCACCACGGTCTCCACCGCCGTCGGCGCCCTGACGCTCCTGCCGTTCGCGCTGGTGAGCAACGACCTCCCGGGCCTGATCATGCCCGCCACCGCGGCGATGCTGGCCTACCTCGGCGTCGCCGCGACCGCGGTGGCATACGGGCTGTTCTACGCGGGGCTGCGCACCACCGCGGCCGGGGTCACGGTCGTCCTGACGTTGCTCGAACCGTTGACGGCGGCGCTGCTCGCCGTCGTCATCCTCGGCGAGCGGCTCACCGTACCGATCACCGTCGGCGGCCTCCTGCTACTCGGCGCGGTCGTGACCGCCTCCCGTTCCCACCGGCAGGCGCCGGGTCGCCGGGAAACCCGGCGGCCCGGCGTCCTCACCCGGTGAGCGGCCCGTCAGAGCATGCCGATCGCCGTCCCGGTGATCGCGTCACGCATCGGTGCGTATCACTCCGGATCCGCGTTCGCGGTCCCGGTCGGCGTGGCCGCCCACGCGGGGGCCGCGGCACCGGTGGCGAGCGCGGAGCCGCCGAGCGCGGCCATGGTCAAGAGGGTCCGGCGGGGCAAGGTCGTCATCGGCTTGAGCCGCACAGCGCACAGCCGAACGGGCCTCCGGGATATACCGGATAGCTACCCTGAATCCGCCCGGACGACAACCGCGGCCCGGCCGGTTCGCTGTCCGCCGACCATGCCGGGCATGCTCTGATGGGGTGGTACGCGGTGCCGAGGAGGACCAGGAACCCGAGCAGGCGTAACTCCGTGAGATCGAGGAGATGCGATGACCCCGGACGAGCACGCCGCCGAGGCGCTGCGCTTGCTGAAGATGTCCGAGAGGCTCGCCGCGGTCGACGCGGCGAACGAGATCGCCCGGGCCCAGGTGCACGCCATCCTGTCGTTGCGCGCGGCGGCGGTGCCGCGGCAGTCCGGGTTCGCGCCGCGGAGCGAGTTCACCTCCGCCGACGAGCTCAACGAGCAGCTCAGCGACGATGACGGCGAGGGGTTCCGGGTGCGTGACTGGTACAGCGGCGACGACCCGGGCAAGGCCATCCTCGACGACTGGGACGACAGCGACCCAGGCGCCTGACGGCGCCGGCCCTCGCGCCCTGCGGCTTTCTCAGCGTCGCGGGTGAGGCGCTCAGGTCAGGCAGATCCGGCCGGGCCCGAATCCGGTGACGGGCTGGGTGCGGACGATCTCGACGCCGGCGGCCAGGCCGAAGTTCGGTGAGCCGCCGACGCAGTACTGCGTCTTGGTCTGATTGGCGATCCCCGTCATGGTGTCGCCGCCGGGGAACGTGTGCGACTGGCCCTCGGGCACCCAGATGATCGTGCCCTTGATCAGGGCGACGCAGACGTACCCGTCGGCACAGGGAACGACCGGGGCCGCGGCGGCGGCGGCCGGAACGGCCGGGGTGATCGCCGCGGCGGCGGCGAAGGCGGAAGCGACAACGGCGCGTTTGACTGTGGTGAACATCGTGACTCCCCGATGAAATCGACGTTTCGCCGAAGGTAACGACGGGCCGAGATCATCCGCAGCCCCGTGTCCGAAAATCGACAAATGCCGATGTCTGCTCGGGATCGGGGCCCGCGGTATCCCCGCCTGGTCGGCGGGGTGGGGGACGGGTCCGAGCTCGTCACACTGTGGCGCGCAGGGGCAGCGCCGCGAAGGCGTGGTCCTGCCAGAGTCGGCGTGACTGCTCTTCCGGGTATGGGGCGGTGCTGGGCTGGGCGTCGAGGAGCCACGTCAAACGCTGTTCCGCGTCGTAGGCGGGCCAGCCGGGGTCGCCGGTGGCGGCGAACCGCGACCAGGCGGCGCGCAGGGCGGCGGAGGCCGCCTCCACCTCCGGTGTCGCCTCCGGGCCGATCAATGTCGCGCCGAATCCGGTGTAGACGCCGAAGGTCAGCGGAACGTCCAGGCCGTGACACGCGCCGAGCGCTCCGCCGTTGCCGGGGGCGGTGAGGGTGAGTTCGTAGACGTGGGCCCGGCCGCCGCCCTGGATGTGGGCCTGCGCGAGACGCAGTGACGGCATGCGGAACAGCCAGTCGGACTGCACCAGCTCGAACAGGCGCTCCGCCGGGGCGCCCGGGTATGCCACCCGGTAAGCGGCCGCCGGATCCGGGCCCGGCCCGAACAGTCGCAGGGTGGCCGCCGCCTGTTCCTCGGGGATCGGGCCGAGCAGCCCGGCCATGGCGAGGAAGAGCCGGTACTCGTCGCGGGTGTGCCCGGCGATCAGCTCGATGTCGCGGGCGGACCCGGCGGCGAGCGCCGCCCACGGGACGACGGGCAGGACGTCGCCGTCCACCACGGGAGAGAACGGGGTGGGGGTGAAGGCCACCGGACCCCAGCGATCCCCGTACTGCGTCATCTTGGCCGACAGCGTGGCGCCCGCCTCGGGCAGCGTGCGCGGGTCGACCCGCGCCAGGTCCGCGACGGTCGGGCGGAGCCCGAGCTCGGCGGCCAGGACGCCGGCGATGTCGGCGGCCAGTTCGGCGGAGAAGTAGGTGCCGGGCACGCTCTGGGTGATGGCGCGCCGGAACAGGCCGGCCGCGCGGGGCATGGCCAGCAGCGCGGCGATCGAGCCGGCGCCGGCGGACTCGCCGCAGACCGTCACCCGGTCCGGGTCCCCGCCGAACGCGGCGATGTTGTCCCGGACCCATTCGAGCGCGGCGACCTGGTCCAGCAGGCCACGGTTGGCCGGCGCGCCGTCGATCAGGGCGAAGCCCTCGATGCCGACCCGGTGGTTGAAGGTGACCACCACCAGGTCACCGTCGCGGGCCAGCCGGCCGCCGTCGTAGCCGGGGTCGTCGGCCGAGCCCACCTTGTAGGCGCCGCCGTAGATCCAGACCAGGACCGGGCGGCGGGCCGCCGGATCCGGCGCCGGGGTCCACACGTTGACCGTCAGCCAGTCGTCGCCGGCCGGTCGGTCTCCCGGCGCTGGCGCGGGGCCCCACGGCTCCTGCGGCGGCGGCGGTCCGAAGGTGAATGCCTCCCGCACGCCCGGCCACGCCTCGGGCGGGCGCGGCGCGGCGAACCGCAGCGGACCGGTCGGGGGCTGCGCGAAGGGGATGCCCCGGAAGACGCGAACGCCGTTCTCCCACCGGCCTCGTACCCTCCCGGCTGCTGTCGCGACGGGTGGATCGGTCGACTCGTTCACTGCGGCTCCTCCCTCACCGTGCGAATCCCCTGACCGGCGGCCGAGGGCACGGGCGCTCACCGGTCGCGACCCCGGCGTCGGGACGGGCGACATGATCGAACGCGCGACTCACCGTAAGACGATGATGTTGCGGCGGTCAACACAATCGTCGAATGACTCGTGCCGTAGTGAGCTCGACCAGGAGCGCCTGGTGCTCCCGCTCCACGGGCCTCCTCCGCTGCGCCGGTGGGCGGCCATAGAATGCCCGGATGCGCTGCCCTCGGACTCTCCGCCGCCGGTGTGGGCATGGCTGACTCGCCCGATGCGGCCCCGCCGGCCGGCCCCTTCGGCCCGGGAACGCCGGAGCGGTTCGTCTGGTCGCGCAGGTATGCCGCCGGCCTGGGCGGTGTCCGCGGGCTGCTGATCACGGTTCTCGGCGACTACCTGCGCCCGACGGGGTCGGCGGCGCCGACCTCGGCCTTCATCGAGGTGATGAGCCGCCTCGGCGTCGAGGAGACCGCCTGCCGGCAGGCTCTGATCCGGGCCGCGGCGGACGGCTGGCTCGTCACGAAGCGGTCGGGACGGTTCACCTGGTGGCAGCTGAGTCCGGCGTTCGAGCAGTTCCTCGCCATGGGCGCCGAGCGGATCTTCGGTTTCGCCGCGTCCCAGCCCGGCTGGGACCGGCGGTGGCTCGTCGTGGTGACGCGGGCCGCGGAGTCCAACCGGGCGGCCCGGCACCTGGTGCGTACCCGGCTGCGCTGGTCCGGTTTCGGCCCGCTCGGGCCCGGGGTCTGGATCAGTACCCACACCGACCGCGCGAAGGACGCCGAGATCACCCTGCGCGAGGCCAGGGTGTTCGAGGACTGCCAGATCTTCCTCTCCGAGTATCTCACCGGCGGCGACCCGGCCGTCATCGTGCGGCAGGCGTGGGACCTCGACGACGTGGAGCGGGAGTACGAGGCGTTCCTGGCCGAGTTCACCCGCCAGCCCTCCGACGATCCGCTCGTCCGCACGACCAGGCTCGTCCACGCGTGGCGGCGCCTGGCGCTGCTGGACCCCGCGCTGCCCACGGAGTTGCTGCCCGCGGGATGGATCGGTGCCCGGGCCGTGAAGCTGTTCCGCCGCCAGCACGCCAAATGGCTGCCGCAGGCGACCCAGGAGTGGGGACGGATCAGCAGGCACGCTCGCTGACTGCGGCAGCCAGCGCGAGACCCTTCCTTTCACCCAGTGGAAGTGGCGTCGAGGCGGGCGGCGATGCCTTCGGCGGCCAGCCGGATGGGTGGGGCGAGTCTGGCCGGCTCGACCAGGACGCTCTGCACGACGGCGCCGACCGCTGCGACGGGCCGGCCGGCGCGGTCGAGGACGGGGGCTGCCACCGAGCAGGTGCCCAGCGTCATCTCCTCGCGCGTGACGGCATAGCCGCGTTGCGCGGTCTGCTCCAGGTCGGCGGAGAGGCGGCCGGGTTCCACGATGGTGTAGCGCGTCGGCCTGGCCAGGGAGCGGGCGAGGTAGTCACGCCGGAAGCCGGGGGTCTCGTGGGCGAGCAGCGCCTTGCCGACGCCGGTCGCGTGCAGGGGCAGCCGGCCGCCGATGCGGGAGACGATCGGGACCGAGCGATGCCCGGCGAGCTTCTCGACGTAGAGGACGTCGTCGCCGTCGCGGACGGCGAGGTGCACGTTCTCGCGGGTGGCCTCGTAGAGCGTCTGCAGAAACGGCAGGGCGATCTCCCGCAATCGGATGTGCAGCGGGCCGAGCAGCCCGACCTCCCACAGCCGCAGCCCGATCTCGTAGTGGCCGTCGTCGCAGCGGTAAAGCCCTCGCCAGGCGACGAGCTCGCCGACCAGGCGGTGGGTGGTGGCCAGGGGCACCCCGCAGCGGCGGGAGATCTCCGACAGCGACAGGCGCGGATGGGCGATGTCGAAGGCGTCCAGAATGGCGAGCACGCGGGAGGTCACCGACTGGCCGGGCTGGCTCGTGCGTCCTGCCATGCGGGCGTCAAACGCCGGCGGCTGGTGGTGCGGTGGCCTTGGCCTTCTGGATCTGTTCGTAGACGTGGCCGCGCAGCTCGGTGAATCTCGGCTGCGCGCGGGTGGTCAACTGGTCGCGCTCGGCGGGCAGGTCGACGGCCAGGTCCTCCTGGACGATGGTCGGCGAGCTGGACAGGATCACGACCCGCTGGCCCAGGTACACGGCTTCGTCGATGTCGTGGGTGACGAAGAGGATCGTCATCGCGAACCCGGCCCAGATCCGGCGGACCAGATCCTCGAGCTCGGCCCGGGTCTGGGCGTCGACGGCGGCGAACGGCTCGTCCATGAGCAGGATGTGGGGTTCGTAGGCGATGGCCCGGGCGATCGCGACGCGCTGCTGCATGCCGCCGGACAACTGCCAGGGGTACGCCGCGTGGGCATCGGACAGGCCGACCGCTTCGAGGGCCCGTGCGACCATCTCCCGTCGCCGCGCCGCGGGCAGCTTCTTCTGCTTCAGGGGCAGTTCGACGTTGGCGGCGACGCTCATCCAGGGGAACAGGCTGCGGCCGTACTCCTGCAGCACCACGGCCATGTTCGCCGGCGCCCCGCTCACCGGCGTTCCCTCCAGCACCACCCGGCCCGACGTGGGCGCCAGCAGCCCGGACACGCATTTGAGCAGAGTGGTCTTGCCGCAGCCCGACGGGCCGACCAGGCAGACCAGCTCGCCGGCGCCGACCCGGAAGGTCAGGTCACGCAGGGCCTCCACCGATCGTCCGTGCCCGTCATAGATCTTGCGCAGGTGTTCGACTTCGAGCATGAGGGCGGGTGCCTTTCGCGGGTCAGTGGTCGCGCGCCGCGGCGCGCTGGCCGAAGTACCAGAACAGGACCCGGCGCTCGACCACCCGGAAGAGGGTGGCCAGGACGAAGCCGAGCAGGCCGAGCAGGATGGTCCCCGACCACATCTCGGGGATGGCGAAGGTGCGCTGGAACTGGATGATCGCGAACCCGAGTCCCTCGCGGGCGGCGAACATCTCGCTGATCACCATCAGGATGATCGCGATCGACAGGGCCTGCCGGAGGCCGGCGAAGATCTGCGGTCCCGCGGCGGGCAGCGTCAGGTGCCGCAGCCGCCCCAGCCCGCCGATGCGGTAGGAGCGGGCGGTGTCGATCAGCACCGGGTCGACGGCGCGCACGCCTTCGACGGTGTTGAGCAGGATCGGCCACACGGCCCCGACCGCGATCACGATGATCTTCATCTGGTCGCCGATGCCGGCGAACAGGATCAGGATCGGAATCAGCACCGGTGGTGGGATCGCGCGGAGGAATTCCAGGCCGGGCTCGGCGATCCCGCGGACCAGCCGGGACCGGCCGATCACCACCCCGGCGGCGACGCCTACCCCGGCCGCGATCAGGTAGCCGGCGGCCAGCCGGGCCAGGCTGGGCAGCACGTCGGTGGCGAAGCGGTCGCCGATCCACACCTCGGCGAAGGCGGCCAGGATCTGCCGCAGCGGCGGCAGATAGAAGTTGGTGCTCGCATCGGAGGTCCACCACCAGGCGAGCACCAGCAGGACCGGCAGCGTCATCGTGGCGGCCAGTCGCCGCAGGAGGCCGATCATGGGAGCACCTCCCCGCGCATCGAGGGGTGCCAGGACAGCAGGCGGCGTTCCGCCCAGCGCGCCAGTGTGTTGATCAGAATGCCGACCAGTCCCGTGACCATGACCAGGGCGTACAGGGTGGGGATGGCCGCACCGGACTGGGCGAGGGCGATCTGCTGGCCGAGGCCGGGGGCGCCGATCACCAACTCGCCGGTCACCGCGAGCACCAGGGCCACCGTCGAGGCCAGGCGCAGGCCTGTCAGTACGTACGGCAGGGCGGTCGGCCAGACGACGTAGCGGATGCGGCCCCAGCGGCTGAACCGGTACGACCGGGCGGTGTCGTCGGCTACCGGGTCGACGTCCTGGACACCGTAGAGAACCTGGATGAGCACCTGCCAGAACGCCGCGTACACGATGAGCAGCAGCTTGGAGCGCAGGTCGGCGCCGAACAGCAACACCGCGAGCGGAATCAGCGCCACCGACGGGATCGGGCGCAGGAACTCGATCGTGGAACGGGTCGCGACCAACAGGAACGGCGTGGTGCCGATCAGCACCCCGAGACCGGTCGCCGCGACCGCGGCGATGGCCAGGCCGATGGCCCAGCCACGCAGCGTCTCGTAGAGGGCGAACCAGAACTGCGACCGGCCGGCCTCCTCGGCGAGGGCACCGACGACCTCGTGCAGCGGCGGCAGGTAGGCGGCGGAGACGAGACCGAGTTGCGGGACGATCTCGAACAGGGCCGCCACCAGCACGACACCGGTCACGGTCTGCGCCCACGGCGGGAACCCGATGCGGCTTCCCGCCACGGCACGGTACCCGGGGTACGTCACGGGAGCAGGGCCGCGAGGTCCGGCTTGGCCGTCACGAGCTTGTCGGAGACGGCGAGGTCGGCAAGCACCCCGAGCGCCGCGGTGTCGATGGTGGCCGGCCACTGCGGCAGGGTGAGTGACTTCGCCTGCTCAGCGGTGATCTTCGTATAGGTGGTGATGACCGTCCGGGCCTCATCCGGGTGGGCCTGGGCATAGCCGGATGACTCCGCCATGGCCTCGGCGAACCGCTTCACCAGATCCGGGTCGTCCTGGCCCAGCTTGGTGGTGGCGAAATAGGCGGCGACCGGCAGGTTGGGCGCGGTGTCGACGAAGTTCCACGCCACCACCCGGGCGCCCTGCGCCTTGGCCACCGACAGGAACGGTTCCACCACCCACGCCGCGTCGATCTTCTTGCCGGCCAGGGCGGCGGGCATCTCCGGGAACGCCAGCTCGGTGAACTTGACCTTGTCCGGGTCGCCGCCGGCCTTCCGCACCGACGCGCGCACCGTGGTGTCACCGATGTTCTTCAGGGTGTTCACCGACACGGTCTTTCCCGCCAGATCCTTGGCGGTCCGGATCGGGCTGTCGGCGTTGACGACGACCGCGCCGAAGTCGGCGCCTTCCTTACCGGTGGACGAGTTCCCCGCGCAGGTGATCTTGATGGGCAGGCCCTTGCTCGCCGCGATCATCAGCGAGGTGATGTTGGAGAACCCGAACTGGAACTGCCCGGCGACGACACCGGGCACGATCGCCGCGCCGCCCTGGGCCGCGACCAGGTTCAGATCGATGCCGCGAGAGGAGAAGAAGCCCTTCTCCTTGCCCAGATAGATCGGTGCCACGTCGACGATCGGGATGACCCCGACCGTGACCTTCTTCGACGCGTCGGTCTGCGACCCGCCGCTATCGGCCGCCGGTGAGGCACAGCCGGCCAGCCCCAACAGGGCCACCGCCGCCGCTGCGATGAGGGTTCGGCGCATGGAGGACCTCCAGATCCACAAATGGTCAACCCCGCCGCAACGAGGTGCCGTCATGGTGAGCCGAGCGGGGCGCGGATCCAACGAACGGCTTCCACTGGCTGGAAGTGTTCGGAAGGCACGGTCCGCGCGACAATGCGGTAACGGCAATCAACAGATCTGTCAAATGGACGAGATTTCGAGTACGTTTCCGGCCAGCGGCGCATACGGATGGCGCGGCTGGCGAGAGAGGGCTGCCATGGCCGGTAGATCCGTCACGCTGCGCGCGCTCTCGATCCTCGACGCCTTCGACGCGACCCACCGGCGGCTCAAGCTGACCGAGATCGCCAGCCGTGCGGAGCTGCCGCTGGCCACGGCTCACCGGCACATCCGCGAGCTGGTCGACTGGCAGGCGCTCGAACGGCGCGCGGACGGGACCTATCAGATCGGGTCCCGGCTGTGGCACCTCGGCATGCTCTCGCCGATGCACGCCGAGCTGCGGGAGCTGGCGCTGCCGCATCTGCAGGACCTCTACGCGGCCACCGGCGCCACCGTGCACCTCGCCGTCCGGGAAGGCACCGAGGCACTGTACGTCGAGCGCCTGGGCGGCGTCCGGTCCGTTCCCGTGGTGTCCCGGCCCGGCGGCACGTTGCCCCTGCACGCGACCGCTGTCGGCAAGGTGCTCCTCGCGTGGGCGTCACCCGAGGTGGTGCGCTGCGCGCTGGCCCGGCTGTGCCGGCTCACCCCGTACACGGTGGTGGCACCGGCGCGCCTGACCGCGCAGCTCGACGAGATCCGCCGGACCGGCGCGGCCTCGACGCGGGAGGAGATGGTCGTGGGCGCCTCGTCGATCGCCGTCGGCGTGACCGGGACCGACGGCGTCATCGCCGCCGTGGGCCTCGTCATGCCCAGCACCCGGCCGAACATCTGGTCCGGCCTGCCCGCGCTGCGCGCGGCGACGACCGCGATCGGGGCCCGGCTGCGGGCCCGGGAGGACGCCGACCGGGTCGCCCGCGCCGCCGGCTGATCCGGTCGCCCCGCCTTCCGGCTGCCGGAAGCCGCGCGTTGTGCCGGGCCCCACTCGTCATCACGGTGTACCCATCCGAACGGAAGGGACCGCGATGAGACCTCGATACGGGACGCTGACCCAGGTGGTCGCGCTCGGCACCGCCGCCCTGGTCGTACTGGCCGGCTCCAGCGTCGCCACCGCTGGGCCGAAAGCGGAGTGTGCGAGCCTCGCCTCGGTGCACCTGACGCACACGACGGTCGTGAGTGCCGCTTCCGTACCCGCCACCGCGTCGGCACCGGCGCATTGCGCTGTCCAACTGGTGCTCACCAATCCCCCAGCCGGAGATCAGATCCGGGTGGGCGTGTGGTTACCCACGCAGAACTGGAACCGCCGGCTCCAGGGCCTCGGCGGCGGCGGCTTCGCGGGAGGCACACCCGGCACCGCACCGGTCGCGGCACTACGGGACGGATACGCGGCCGTGGCCACCGACGCCGGGCACCCCGGCGGCAGCGGCAGCTTCGCGCTGAACCCGGACGGCACGCTCAACTGGCAACTCATCGCCGACTTCGGCTACCTCGGCGTCCACGAGATGACAGTGGCGGCGAAGGCCCTGGTCCGGCTGTTCTACGGAACGTCCAGGTTCCACAGCTACTTCAACGGCTGCTCCACCGGCGGCCGGCAAGGGCTGATGGAGGCGCAGCGCTACCCCACCGACTACGACGGCATCGCCGCCGGCGCACCGGCGATCAACTGGACCAAATTCCACCCGGCCCAGCTGTGGGGCCCGTTGCAGATGCGGCTTGCGGGCCACGCCGTCGCGCCGTGCGCGCTCGCCGCCGCCACCCAGGCCGCGACCGCGGCCTGCGACCGACGCGACGGGGTGCAAGACGGGATCGTCGGCGACTGGAAAGGATGCCGGTTCGACGCCCGCACCCTGATCGGCACGGCAACCCCGTGCGGCACCATCACCGCCGCGGACGCGGACCTCATCACCAAGATGTGGGCGGGACCGCGCGACGCCGACGGCGGGTTCCTCTGGTACGGCCTGGAGCGCGACGCCGACCTGCGGGCGCTGAACAACAGCGCGCCCTTCTTCGTCGGGCTGGAATGGTTCCGGTACTTCCTCCTGCAGAACCCGGGATGGGACTGGCAGTCCATGACCTACGAGCAGTATCTGCTGCTCTTCCAGCAATCGGTGCTCCAGTACCAGGCGGTGATCGCCACCGACGACCCGGACCTGTCCCGATTCCGCGACGCCGGCGGCAAGGTGGTCTTCTGGCACGGCACCGCCGACCCGCTGATCTTCTTCCGCGGCAGCGTCGACTACTACCAGCGGCTGACAGCGGCCCTGGGCGGCGCCAAGCAGGCCGGGAAGTTCGCCCGCTTCTTCGTCGCACCGGGCGTCGGTCACTGCGGCGGCGGCCAGGGCGCCGCGCCCGTCGACCAGCTCGAAGCCGTCGTGCGGTGGGTCGAGCACGGCAAAGCCCCGGACAAACTGACCGGACAGCGCACCGACGCCGCAGGAACCGTGGTGCTCACCCGCCCGGTCTGCCCATTCCCCCTCGTGGCCCGGTATTCCGGGCACGGCGCGACCACGGAGGCGAAGAACTTCACCTGCGACGGCGGATTCCGCTGAACGGAGTGGGCGCGACCGGTTCACGGCCGGCGCCGGGCTGCTGCCCGGCGCCAGGCTGCTAGCCCCAGAAGGCGAGGGCCTGCCTGCCGAGTGACGCCTGGCCGGTGGTGTTGGCGTGGCAACCGTCGGCGACCTCACCGGCGCGGAGCCGGAACTGGCCGGGGTAGGTCACGTTCTGCGTCGGGTCGGACCCCGCCTGCCGGGCGAGGCTGTCGGTCAGCTGCGGGCCGTTGGCACCGGCCAGGGAACAGGTCTGACCGGGGTCGTAGAGCGGCTGACCGGAGATGTAGATCGTGGCGCCGGCGGCCGCGTGCTGACGGGCGTTGGCGATGAGCCGCTTGACCTCGTCGTAGGTCGCCCCGTTCGAGGCGAAGATGCAGATCTGCACCCAGACGGCCGTCGGCCGGCCGAACCTGCCCACCTGCTGGTCGAACTTCTGCCAGGCGCTGGAGTTGGGGTCGGTCCAGGACTGCACGACCAGGCCGCCGGTGCCGTACGGGCCCCACATGCGCTTGCCGCCGTCGGCCACGTACCCCTGGGCGACGTTCTCGGCCATCGAGCAGCCGATGAAGCCCATCGAGTTCGCCGGCTGCGGACCGGCGGTGGGGCCGGTCGTGGGGCCGGTGGTGGGTGCCGAGGTCGGCGGGGCGGTAGTCCCGGTGCAGGTGACGCCGTTGAGGGCGAAGGTCGTGGGCGCCGGGTTGCTGCCGGTCCAGGAGCCGTTGAAGCCGAAGCTGGCGCCGGCGTTGGTGGCGAGGTCGCCGTTCCAGGAGGTGTTGCGTGCGGTGACTTGGGTGCCGTTCTGGGTGACGGCGGCGTTCCAGGCCTGGGTGACCTGCTGGCCTGCGCCGTAGGACCAGGTGAGCGTCCAGCCGGTGAGCGGGTCGCCCAGGTTGGTCAGGCTCACGGTGGCGCCGAAGCCAGCGGACCATTGCGAACTGACCGCGTACGTGACCTGGCAACCGGCGGCCGCGGCATGCGCGGTCACCGCGACCATGCCCATCGCGGCGGCCATCGTGGCGGCCACGGCGGCGGTGGTGGTGAGCAGACGGAATCGGGACAGGCGCATACGGCCCTCCTCAGGTGCACTGCGGGACGGGGCGAAATCGGTTCCCCGGGGTCGCGGTGGGCCGCCCACGGAACATATCGATGACTATCGCTGCATCGCAACTGTATGACAACTTCGTGACGACGGTCAATGCCGCCGTCAACTGTGGTCGCTTCGCCTGTCTCGATCAACCGCCCTGGATGCTGCTCGACTCGTGGACCTGGGGTTGCTCCTCGTCGAGGCGGGGTGGACGTATCTACAGCCAGGGAGGCAACGACGGCAGGGGCGCGCCGGTGCCGGTACGCAGCCGCGGCGACCGCTCTCCCCGGGTGAGCCAGCGTGCGAGATCCGCCGCGGGGCCCGCCACGCGCTCACCCCCGCCCTCGCCCTCGCCGGCGGGTCCGCCGCGGTCGGTGGCCCGGACGTCGATGTCGACCGACTGCACCGTCCGGCGGCGTTCGAGAGCGTCGGTGATCAGCACGTCGAGGAAGGCGGCCGGGAAGGCCGCGAAGTCACCGCCGGACGGCAGGTCGCAGGCGTGGATCCACACCTCGCGGCTGCGCAGCCACGGAATGGTGCGCGCCGGGACCGTGCGGCCCTGCGCGGTGACGACGGGAGCCTGCCAGCCATCCGCGGCGATCCGGCCGAGCGCGGAGGCCAGCCGGTCCTGCTCGGCCACCACGAAGTCGCGCAGCCGGTCCGCCGGCCACGAGGCACCGGTCTCGATCTCCTGCGCCCGGGCCGTCGTGCTCGCGTACATGGGTGTGGGCTCGCCCGTCGCGGCCCAGTGCGCCAAGCGGGCCAGGGCCCGCGCGTTGTGGCCCACGTGGGACAGCACATGCCTGCCGGTCCAGCCGGGCAGCCGGCTCGGCCCGGCCAGCTCGTCGTCGCCGACCGCCTGCAGACACGAGAGGAAGTAGTCATGCCCGCCGGCCATCCACCCCAGGGCGGCGGCAGCGGTCACGGCCGGCTCTCCCGCCGCACCGGGGTGACCAGCTCACCGATGCCCTCGATGCGGGTGACGACGGTCTGGCCGTCCTTCAGATAACGCGGCGGTTTGCGGGCGTGACCGACCCCGCCGGTGGTGCCGGTGGCGATCAGGTCGCCCGGATGCAGGGTGACCATGGTCGAGACGTAGCTGACCAGGTCGGCCGCGTCGAACAGCAGGTCGCCGATGGTGGACTTCTGCACGGTCTCGTCGTCGATGGTGCAGCTGATCTCGGCACCGGCCGGCAGCTCGTCCGGCGTGACCAGCCAGGGACCGAGCGGGGTGGTGGCCTCCCACGTCTTGCCCTGCAACCACTCCCGGGTTCGGAACTGCCAGTCGCGCAGGGACACGTCGTTCAGCACGCTGTAACCGGCGATGGCCGCCTCGGCCTCGGCCCGGTCGCCGCGCCGGATGTCGCGGCCGACGATCACGGCGAGCTCGGCCTCCCAGTCCACCGCGTCGGACTCCGGCGGCAGCGTCAGCGTGTCGTACGGGCCGATGAGGGCATCGGCGAACTTGGCGAACAGGGTGGGAAACTCCGGCAGGTCGCGTCCCATCTCGGTGATGTGACTGCGGTAGTTCAGCCCCACGCAGACGATCTTTCCCGGGCGGGTGACGACGGGGGCGAGCCGGGACGGTGCGATCCGGACGACCGGGCCGGCGGCCGCCGCGGCGACGGCCTGCCAGTCCGCGCGGCGCAGCAACTCGCCGACGTCCCCCGGGCCGACGTCGACGTATCCGCCGTCCTCGACGCGGACGGTGCGGAGCCCGTCCTCGGTGCGTACGGTCGCGAGCCTCATGCGCGGGTGCCTTCCTGATGGGAGCGGTCCAGTCCGAGCCGCTCGAAGATCGGTGCGTCGGTGAAGCGGAAGAGGTCCATGCCGGCCTCGGCGGCCAGCGACAGCGGCTGCCACGACGGGACGACGAACAGGTCGCCGCGCTCGACGGTCCAGCTCGATCCGCCGACGGTGACCCGGCCGGAGCCGTCGAAGACCTGGAAGACCGAGGAGCCGACCTCCCGGCGGGCCGAGGTCTCGGCGTACGGGGCCAGGCGGTGAAACTCCGTGCGCATCGTCGGGAGAACGTCGCCGCCGGTGGTCGGGTTGGTGTAGCGGACGGCGGCGTGGCCCGGCTCGACCGTCACGGGATGACCGTCCGCCTCCAGCGCCAGTTGCTCGGACAGCGCGTGATCGGTGTGCTCCCAGCGGTAGGCCAGCAGCGGTGTCGCCGGCGCCGGCCGCAGGTGCGTCAGCGGCCGGAGTCCCGGATGCCCCCACAACCGCTCCGAGCGTGATCGCGCCGCCGCCTCCCGGGTCTCGACCTCGTCCGGCCCGAACTCGAAGAAGGTCGCCTCGGTGTAGTGCTGGAAGGGGATGTCGAGCCCGTCGATCCAGGCCATCGCCCGGTCGCTGCGGTTGTGGTGGCCGTGCCAGTGCCAGCCGGCCTGCGGCAGGAAATCACCGCGCCGCATGGCGACCGGGTCGCCGTTGACGACGGTCCACACCCCTTCGCCCTCGACCACGAAACGGAACGCGTTCTGGGTGTGCCGGTGCACCGGGGCGTCCTCGCCGGGGTTGAGGTACTGGATCGCCGCCCACAGCGTCGGGGTCGCGAACGGCCGGCCGCCCAGCCCGGGATTGGCCAGCGCGATGGCCCGCCGCTCGCCGCCGCGACCCACCGGCACCAGCTGCCCGGCCTGCTCGGCCGCCGGCAGCAGCTCCTTCCACCGCCACCGGTGCGGCACCGCTCGCGACGACGGTTCCGGCGGCATGAGCTCACCGATCTCGGTCCAGAGCGGGATCAGCAACTGCCGCTCGAAGGTGCGGTAGAGGGCCTCCAGCTCCGGGGTCCGCTCAGGCTGGCCGGCGCCTTCGGCGGCCTGGACGCGTACCGGTGACGTGCCTTGAGTCATCCGCCAAGCCTGGCGGAATTCCTTCCCTCGGGATAACTTTTTCTGCTGTGAGGAATGAACCGCCCTACCCGATCGCGTCGGTGGACCACGCCCTGCACCTCGCGGTCGTGCTCCAGCAGGAAGGACCGCTGCGGGTCAGCGACGCCGCCGAACGGCTGGGCGTCTCGCCGTCGACGGCGCACCGGCTGCTGGCCATGCTGGTCTACCGAGGGTTCGCCGAGCAGCGACCCGACCGGCGCTACGAGGCCGGCGACGTCCTGCGCCCGTCGCCCGCCACCCGGGCGCCGGTGGCGCTGCTGCGCCAGGCGGCACTGCCCCACCTGCAAAAGCTGGTGGAACAGGTGCAGGAGTCGGTCAACCTCCTGGTGCTGGCCGGAACCGACACCCGCTTCATCGCCACCGCGGAATGCACCCAGGTGCTGCGCGTCGGAAGCCGGGCCGGCCGCACCCTGCCGGCGCACCTCACCTCCGGCGGCAAGGCCCTGCTCGCCGCGCTGCCGGCCGACGAGCTCACGGCGCTGTACGCCGAACACCCCGAGGTCGACCTGCCCAGGCTGCGCCGAGAGCTCACCCAGGTGCGCAGCCGCGGCTTCGCGATCAACGACCAGCGCACCGAGGCCGGGCTCACCGCCCTCGCCGTCCCCATCCGAGACCCCCGGGAGTCCGCCGTCGCGGCCATCGCCATCGCGATGCCCACGGCACGCTTCCGCCGCGACCGGATAGCGGAATGGGTGAGCGAGTTGTCAAGGACAGCGGCCGCGATCACCGGCGCGATCAGCTGACGCCGTGTTTCGAACCCAGGGATCTATTCTCACCCCGTGGATGACGGCCTTCTTCGCCGGCTCCGGGCCGAACAGGCCCGGGCCCCCGCGCGCGCCGCGGGTTCTATCAGTAGCCATCCCGTCACGACCGTCCCGGAGTGTGCCGTCACTCCGCCGAGTGACGCGGTGGCAGACTCATGGGCTCCATCGGACGCAGGCCCATCCATCCACGCCGCGCAGGATCACCTCGCAACCGCGGGTGTCGTCCGGCTCCACGTCTACTGCCACTGTCATGCCGAGGGTGGGCAGCGGGCTGCCGATCTCCCGTCCGTCGGGAACGGAGAATGCCCGGATCCGGCCGTCGGCGTGCAGGGTGAAGGCGACCGTGTCCCCGGAGCTGAGCGTGGTCAGCCGTACGCCCCAGAGGCCCGCCCGGTCGGCCTCGAGAGATCCGCACGGGATCGCCGGGTCCCGGCCCGATCCGATGCGCCACATCTCCGCACCGAGCAGGATGTAGACGTCCCCGCCCGCGCCCGCCGTCATGGCCGCTGCCTGTTTGCCGTACGGCATGGCCCTTCGGGGCGTCAGCTTCTGCAGCGGGCTGTTGGTGCGAAGATCAATGAGGGTGGCCCGGTCGCGCTGGTTCGCGACGATCGCGAGGGGCCGGTCACCGCGATCGACGGCCGTCGCGATGGTGAAGACGCTGTAGTCGTCGCCCGAGTCGAACGGCCAGACGGCGGCTCCGGTCGGCTGCCCGGTCGACAGATCGTAGGTTGCGACGTCCGCACGCTGGCTGCCCACCACACCGAACAGTCGCCCGTCACGGGTCCGGGCGAGGTCCACCACTCCTACGCCGTGTTTGCGGTGTGCGTACAGCCGCTTGATCGGTTCGCGCGTCTCGACGTCCCAGAGCCAGGCCGCGTCCGCCCCTGCGCTCACCGCCACCAGCCGCCCGGCTGCCGAGATCCCGGCCCGGGCGTCGTGGACATGGGCCGTACCCCTTTCGCTGTCGACGTGTCCGGTGAAAGGACGGCCGATCTCCGTGCCGGTCCGCAAGTCGACGATGTGCACGGAGCGTCTCCCCACCGTCAGCATCGCGCGCCGGCCGGCCGGCAGCGTCAGTGTGGATTGGGGCGCCGCGGTGGCGGCGGCCGCGCCCCGGCGCCGCGAACCGGAGTAGCGGATGTCCCGCAGGAAACTCCTGTACCGGGCACTTGTCGTGACGGCTACCTCCCGGCCGTCGCCCAGCTGGAGGAACGGTCCCGCGCCACGCACCAGGTCGCAGCGCTCGCCCGGCGAAATCGTCGACGACAAATACACGACGGGGGTCAGCGTGGTGACGAGCGGAATGGCGACTTCGGCACCATCACTGGAGTCCACACAACGCCATTGCGGATCTGCCAGCACGATGCCGGTGCCTCCGTCCGGCAGCGGTCCGGTGGCGACAGCTGCCACGATGAGATCGATCGGAGCGGCCGGTTCCGGGACGGCTGTGGTCGCGTCCCAGGCTCTCGTCTCGGCGCCGTCCCCATGGACGAGGACGAGGTGCCTCGACTCCCCCGTGCCCACGGTGGCCAGGCAGGTGGTCGACCCCGGTCGCACCGCGAACTCCGGCACGGTGCAGACGAGCGTCAACGTCTCGGCGTCGCGGAACTCCAGCGCTGTCCGTTCGGGCTCGAGGGTTCTCGCGTCGCGTTGGGTCAGCATCGTCACGAGCAGCGTGCGACCCGCCGGGGTCACACACGTCGCGTCGACCCGCTCGACCTCGTACGGGGCGCTGATGACGCGGCAGTGCTCGATGTCCCAGACCTGAAGTGCCGTACGGCGAAGTCCCCTCCCCGAGGCGTCGACAACGGCGAGGAGCCGTCCGTCACCGCCGCGAACGGCCGCGACGAAGCTGCCCGGGATGGGTGGCGCCGATTCGGCACCGGTCGACAGGTCCGCGACAACGATCTGCCTCTCCTCCCGGCTCCAGTCCTCCACGAACAGGACCACGCGTCCGTCGGTCAGCTCTCCGCAGCCCGCTACGAATCCCTTCGACCGCTGCCACAGGATTTCTCCGGTGGCGAGATTCCGCGCCGTGACAGCCGAGGTGTCGCCGTCGACCGCCACCACCCGGCCGCCGGGTAGCACGGCCGTCGCCACATGCCCGGATCCCAGCGGTACGGAGGTCGTCGGCGTCCAGGTGACCCATCGCGGCCGCCAGTTCAGTCGCGGGCTGATCCGGTCGGCGACTGTTCCCTGCTCGGCCAGGGCCAGGGCCAGCATGGCGGCGTTGGCAGCGGGCTGGTCGTAGTCCCAGGCCAGCGCCACCCGGCGCAGGAGGTTCTCCAGGGATCCAGCCGGCACCTCGGAGTCCTGCCCACGCCGCCAGAAGCGGGTGATGTCCAGGTAGGGCAGCAGGCGCGGATCCAGGACCCGGTCCAGGACGTTCCCGGAGCGGGCGTGCCTCAGCAGGTGGCGGCGCACATAGGCGGGCGGTGGGGCCGCACGGTCCAGGCGTTCGTGGGCGAAGGCGACCAGCGCCTGGGTGATGGCCCGGTGGTCCTCTCGCGTCATGGACACCTCCTGTCTCCCCGCGGATCACGCCCTTGCGACGATCCTGCCGTACCCGTGTGCTCGGCGACGGTGTCTTGCGGGGCCCGGAGTCTCAGGTGAAGCTGGTCGTACGTCCCGCGTACCGGAGGAATGTGTCGATGGTGGTGGACATTGATCGAGCGTCGTGAGCCGGAGGCCGTGCCGGACGACATCGCTGTGGTGGAAGCGCGCATCGCCCGTGAGCTGGCGCGGCTGGCCGACGTCCCCGCCACCGCCGGCTGTGACCGGTCACCGCTGGCGTACGTCCGGCGCCACCTGGTGGAGCATGCCGCCGCGGGCGGCACCCTCACCAGCCGCGTCGTCCCCGACGCCTTCGTCCCGTACCTCGATCCGGCGCGCCTGCGCGCCGTCGGGACAAGTGTCTCCGAGGACGCGTTCCCGCTGCTACGGGCGGTCCGAGAGGTCACCTACCAGTGGCGATGGTCGGACCCCGCGCACAACGCTGCCGCTCTCAGCATGCAGGCCATTCTCGGCCACCGGGCCGGCGACGCGGAGGTGGGTGGCGTCTGGCGAGGGCTGTGGAGGATCGAGGGATCCGACCACAACGAGGTGCTGGCCCGGCTGCCACGGGTGTACTCGCTCGGCACCGCGTCACTTGCCGACGGCAGGGTGTTCGCCGTAGCCGCTACCAGCGGCTACCGGGAGAACGCTGCCGTGGTCTGGGACCTGACCACCGGCACCGCGATCGCCCACGTACCCACCGGGCACGACGAGGGAATAGCGGAGGTGATCACCGCTGTGCTACCCGACGGTGGTGCCGTGGCGATGACGCGAGGATGGGGCGATCGCGGAGTCCGGGTCTGGCGTCTGCCCGACGGTGCACCGGTCGGCACGCCGTTGGTCATGCCGGGGCACGTACGGGCGATGGCCACCGCGACGCTGCCCGACCGGCGTGTCCTCGCCGTGACCGGTGACAGTAACGGCACGTTGCAGACCTGGGACCTGGCGATCGGGGCGCCGCTCGGCCCGCCGTTGACGGCACCCGGCGGCGGCGTCCTCACGGTCGCCCTGGCGGGCCTGCCGGACGGACGGGTCATCGCGATCACCGTCGCCGGTCACGGCAGGGCGGTGCAGGCACGAGACCTGAGCACCGGGCGCCTCACCTGGCAGCTGCCGACCGGCTCCGCGGGTCTGCGCGCCATCGCCGTGGCCCCCCTCGATGACGGGCGGACCGTAGCGGTCACCGGGGACAGCGACGGCGCCCTGCACATCCGGGACGTCGAGTCCGGCACGCTGATCGCCGAAGCGCCCTCCGGCCACCGTGGCGGCCTGAGCACTCTCGCCGTCGCTGAGCTCGGGGACGGTCGGCGCGTCGCAGTCAGCGGTGGGAGTGACGATGCCATCCGGCTGTGGGATCTGGCCTCCGCGACCAAGCTCGGCGGCTCCCTCGTCGGCTTTGTCGGCAGCTCGGTGTGCGCGGTGGCGACCGCCGTGCTGCCCGACCGGCGGGTCGTGGCGGTCACCGCCAACAGCGGCGGCGGCGATGACGGCACCGTGCGGATTTGGGACCTCGCGCGTGCGCTGACCGGGCCTTCGGTCAAGATTCGCGGGCACGCCGTCATCGCGGTCGCCGCGGCCCAACTGCCCGACGGTACGGCCGTGGCGGTCACCGGTGGACTGGCCGATGGCGTGATCACCGTGTGCGATCTGCGAACCGGCCGTGTGATCAGCACTTTCGACTGCTCGACCGACGGTGTGTACGAACTGACGACGGCTGTGCTGCCGAACAAGCGCGTGGTGGCACTCATCGCCGGAAGTCCACACAACCACGTGGTGCAGCTCCGGGACGTCAGCAGCGGAGCATTGATCGCGAACTTGACCGGCCACACCGGATGGGTGGAGTCCCTCGCGACCGCCGTGCTGCCGGACGGCCGGGTGGTGGGTCTCACCGGCGGTGGCTTCGGCGACGCGACCGTGCGGGTGTGGGACCTCACCGACGGTCGCGCCGTGGCCGTGCTCCGCGCGAACGGCAACGGTGGCTACCAGGCCCTGGCCACTGCCACGCTGCCGGGCGGACGTCTGATCGTGCTGGCCGGCCGGGCCGGGCCGTACCCCCTCCATGGATGGGATCTGGCGACGAAGGCCCCCTTCGACCTGCCGCCGATCTCCCACGGGCCCGGGATCGCCGCCGCGGCGGTCGTGACGATGCCCGACAACCGAGTCGTCGTCGTCACCGGCGGCTACGGCGACGGCACCGTCGTGACCTGGGATCTGTCCACCGGTACGCGCGTCGCCGAGGTGCGGATCGCCGAGCCGGGCGTGATCGATTCGCTGGCCACCGCGACGCTCGCCGACGGCCGCATCGTGGGGATCACCGCCGGCCACCGGGAGAACCAGGTCCGGGTGTGGGATGTCCGCACGGGTGTCCCGATCGGGCCGCCGCTCGTCACCCCCTTCGACGTACGTGCCCTCGCCGTGCACCAGGCCGAGCTCCCTGTGCTGGTCATGGGTGGATACGGGACGGCCGCTGTCGAGCTCCGTCACGAACACCACCCGTTCGGGTTCGGGTGAGATGGTCTCGGGGCGCCGGTTGAGGCAGGATCGTACGGTGAGGTCGTCCTCGGATCCGCCGAAACGGTCCCGAGGTCCCACCCCGGCCCAGGAGAGGTAGTCATGACTGAGCTGGTCGGGGTGCACGGGATGGCGAAGCATCAGCTGGGTCGTCACCAACTGGCCTCGGCGTGGGCGCCGGCGTTGGCGGACGGTCTGGAACGGGCCGCGGACCGGCGGGTCGAACGGCCTCCGCTGGAGGTGGCGTTCTACGGCGACATCTTCCTGCCCGACATCGACGCGACGACCAAGTCCGGCGAGGACGGCGCCCTGCTCGACGGCCTGGACGGGCCGGAGCTCACCGAGGTCGAGCAGGCGCTGCGCGAGGCCGTGACCGACGCCGAGCTCGTCGTCGCCGACCGGGACGTGCGGCACGGCAAGGGGTACACGCGGGTGCCGCGGCCGTTGCAGGTGCTGCTCCGGGCGGTCGACAACCGCTGCGGCGCCGCCGCCGGCATCCTGTACGTGGGAGTGCTGCGCCAGGTGCACCGCTACCTGACCGACCCCGAGGTCAAGGCGAAAGTCGACGACCGGGTGGCGCAGGCCGTCGACGAGAGCTGCCGGGTGCTGATCGGCCATTCCCTGGGCTCGGTGGTGGCGTACGAGCTGCTGCGTCAGCGCCCCGGGCACCGGGTCGAGCTGTTCGTGACGATGGGTTCGCCGCTGGGCCTCCGGATGGTCCGAAGCCGGCTCTCCGCCGCACCGCTCGCGGTGCCGGCCTGGGTGAACCTACGCGACCTGCGAGACCCGGTCGCGTGCGCGGGTGAGCTGCGGAGGTGGTGGCCGCAGATCGGTCCGGACGGCGAGATCGTCGTTGACAACGGCGGCGACACCCACGCAGTCGAACGCTATCTCAGCCGCGGCCGGACGGGCCGGGTGATCCTGGAGCGGTTGCCGCATCTGGCCGGCGCATGACCACCGTCGACGAGGACATCCTGCGCCGGCATTTCGTGGCGATCGCCACGGGCGACTACGACGACCCGCACTGGCGCCCACTGCCCGTCGAGAAGGAGGTGGCGGCGCTACGGCAATGGCTGTGCTCCCCCGGCCTGGGCCGGCGCGGGTTCAGCCTCGCCTATCCGGAGCTGGCGGACAATCCCAGCGAGGACCAGATCCGCGTCCTGAAGAACGTCGCCCGCAAGACGGTGTGGACCGACGCCGACGCGGTGGTGCTGTTCGTGACCGGGCACGGCGAACAGGCCGACGACAGCCACTACCTGATCCTGCGGGACAGTGTCAGCTCGATCGTGTCCAGCACCGCGCTGCGCACCTCGGAGTTGATCGGCTGGCTGGCCGACACCGCGGTGCAGCACATGCTGATCATCCTGGACGCGTGTTACGCCGGGTCGGTCGCCCGCGACGTCCTGCGCCTCGGCAAACGACCACACCGCCGCTGGCTCATCCTCCCCTCGGCGACCCGCGACGAGAAGGCCGTCACCGGCGCCCTCACCGAGGCCATCGTGAAGTTCCTCGACGGGCTGAACACCCCGGAAGGACGCCGATACGGCGAGCACAAGTACCTCAACGTGAACGACTTTCTGGACGACGTGCAGCAGAACCTGGGCGAACACCAGACACTGATCCCGTTGTACGGCGGCCAGCTCACCGGCCCTCATCCGTGCCTGCCCAATCCGCACTACCAGCAGGACGAAGCGGTCCCGGTCGACGCTGCCCGGCACAGCCTGGCCCTGCCCCGTCAGGACCTCGCCACGCACTGGAGTCCCCGGGCTCGGGGTGTCGGAAGCGATGAGCAGCCGGGCTGGCTGTTCACCGGCCGAGCCGTCCTCATGCGCGAGCTGATCAGCGCCGCCGCCACCGCCGGCGCGACCGTGGTCACCGGCGGCGCCGGAAGCGGCAAGTCGGCCGTCCTCGCCCGGCTGGTGACCCTCAGCGACCCCCGCTTCCTGCGCCAGTACGCCGGCGACGTCGCCGCCATCCCGGACGAGCTACGCCCGGCGGAAGGCGCGGTCGACGTCGCGGTCCTGGCCACCGGCAAGCTGCACACCCAAGTCCTGGCCGAGATCTGCCACGCGCTGCAGGTGCCCGTGGCGGCCGGTCCGATCGACCCCAGCGTCCAGGACCGCCTGCATGCCTGGCACGACTGGCTCGCCCGCCAGGACCGGCCGGTCACCCTCGTGATCGACGCCCTGGACGAGGCCACCGACCCCCGCTCCCTCGTCCGGGAGGTCATCGCCAAGCTCGAGCCCGACCGGGACCGCCCGCGGCTGCGCCTGCTGGTCGGGGTGCGGTCGCTAGCGACCGGCGAACACCCCGCGACCGCCTCAGCAGCGGCGGTGCTGACCGACGAGACGGTGACCACGCTCGACGCCCGCCGGATCGCCGTGGACGACGCTCCATGGTGGGACCAGCACGACATCGTCGCCTACGTCCACAGCATCCTGCGACACACCCCCGGCTCCCCCTACCCAGCCGCCCCGGAGCAGGTCATCGCCGACGTCGCCCAGGCTCTCGGCAACCGCGCGGGACGCTCGTTCCTCATCGCCCGCATCGCCGCGTCCTCGCTCACCGACCGCGACACCGTCATCGCGGCCGACGATCCCGGCTGGCTCACAGCGCTCGACCAGGGCGTCCTAGGCGTGTTCCGGCAGGATCTGCATCAGACGCTGCGCGAAGCCGACGACCGGTACCGTGCCGTCATCCTGCTCCGCGCCGTCGCGTTCGCCTACGGCGCCGGCTTGCCGTGGCGAGGCATCTGGCCCTTGGTCGCCCACGCCGTCGACGACAACGACGGGCACTACGGCGACGCGGACATCGCGTGGCTGCTCAACTCGCGCCTCGGCGCATACCTGGTCACCGACCGCGAGGACGACGTGACCGTCTACCGGCTGTTCCACGACTTGTTGCGAAGCACGCTTCGCGAACGCTGGCGGGAGCTCCTCCAGACCCCGAGCACCTCCAGTTCCTGACCGGCGTCTTGTGATCCGGAAGAGTTGTTGTTGATGGAGCGGCAACAACTCTTCCGGATCGCCAAACGCCGTACTAACTCGTCTTGCCGAACCGGTATGCATGGATGACGGTCAGTTCCACGGTTGTGCCGCTGTTGTCGGTCGCCTTGACCCGCAGCGACACGAACCCGCTGCCATCCGGATGCGGCACGAGGGCGGCGCCGTCCTGCACCCGTACCGCTTTCCACGTGGCGCCGTCGTCGAACGACGCCTCGACGGCACGGCTGACCAGCTTGCCGGCGGCGGAGCCCGGCTGGGCGGTGATGGACAGCGGTACGGCTCGGACGCCACCGGCCCGCACCGTGTTGTCCTTGTCCACGTCCGGACTCAACCGGATCAACCACAGTGGAAGAGCCGTCGGTGTGGTCGCGGGGACGTGGCCGGAGCGGAAAGTCCACGCGATGTCCGTCTTCGTCGACAGAACGAACGGCGAACCGCGTTCGGTGTGCGACTCCAGCCGGTACGCCGCCTCCTCCGGCGCGACCTCGACGTCGACGTCGCGGAGCCGGGCCCCGTCCAGGTCGGCGACCTTCGTACCGTTGCGGAACAGGGTGGCGCTGGAGCGGGTGGTCGAACTGTCCCCGACGTGACCGGCGCCGTCACTGAACCGCGGCACGTCGATCCGGAGGTGGTCCCCGTCGCGGGTGACGCCTCGCCATCCGCTCAGCGAAGTGGCGGCGGACAGGCCCGGTGCGAAGACGCCCCTGTTCCACCGCTCGTGGTACGGACGGCCGGTGCTGTAGTGCGTGTACGCCGCCGACTCGCTGTCACTGATCTGGCCCTCGGTGGACCACTCCTGGAACTGCCCGGCGGACGCGATCCCCGGGTCGGTGTTGTAGTACTCGGTGCGGGTGAACGGGAGGCGGAACGTCAGCGACGGGCCGAAGCCGCCGACTTTCGAGTCGGTCCAGCCGGTATTCACCCGCTGGCGACCGAACGTGCCGGGCTGGGCCCGGCCGAAGTCCGCGCGCACCTGGGCCAGCTCCCGATCGGCCACGCCGCGCTGGTATCCGTGCACCATCCGCCCGATCTCCGGGAAGAACAACGAGTAGAGGTACGGGCTGTCGTCCGTGCCGCCGTTCGCGTCGGTCCGCGCCCACTGTCCGGCGACGATGGAGAAGAAGTCCTCGGCGCTGGAGTCGGGGCCGATCCGGGCGGAATACAGGGTCGTGAAGGAGTTTCCGAGAAGGATGTGACCGGCTGTCCCTTGTGGACGTCGGGTGTAGGCGGCCACTTCCGCGATGACCTGTTGGGCCGAGGAGCGTGGCACGGTCACCGAGATCGGCTGCCCGAGCCGGGCGTCGAGGTCGACCGTCAACGATCGATCGACGTTCAGGTCCGGCTGGGCGAGCAGCGTGTCATCGGTCAAGGTGATCGGCTTGCCACCACTGGAGTCCGTGCCGCGGAAGGTGGCCACAAACGATGTATCCGCCGCTGTCAACGGCCTCGCTCGGTCTGTCACGCCCCTACCACGGATCAGCCGCCGAAAAGGTTGCTTCGAACTTCAGCACCGACGAACCCGTCCCGTCGGCGCGGTCCGGCGGACTGTCGCCGTGCTCGCGGGTCATTTCTGGGTGTCGCAGTTGATGCAGCGGTATCCGCTGCCCAGCCAGGCCACGACGGCCGCACCGAGCATGCCGATGGAAGCCGTGCCGGGGCAAGCGGAGCAACTGGTGCAAGGACTTGGTGCGCCCGGCGGCGAGGGGCGTCGAGCGTGGCTGGACCAGGGCGACCAACTGGACGCTGCGCAAGGCCGCCGCCGGCGTGATCTGGGGCGGGTATCAGGCTTACCGGGTAGGCCGGGCCGGTCGGTGGGTCGGTCGCATGGCCGTCAAGGCCTACCGGTCCACGCAGCCTTGGACTATCCGGTCCATTCCCTACCGGATCGGATTCGGGCTGAACTGCATGGTTCGATACAGCCATTACCGGCAGGGACGCGGCTATGGCAGGGCCTTCAGTTTCCTCAAGGGCTTCATCACGAACAAGCCGTGTGGGACCTATTTGCTGCCGGTGCCTCCACAACCAGCATCGCCCAGGTGCCCGGCTTCGAGCGCCTCGTAGCGGTTGCGGCACGTCGCCCGGGGAAGGAGACGTAATCACCGGACCAAGCTCCACAGTGTTGCCGGGAGCGGGTCGACCACGGGCCGGGCGCAGCTTTCGGGCCGGTCGGCCGGTCATCTCGGACACCACGATCTGGCGGGCCCTGGACGAGTTCGGCCCTGTCCAGTTGCGCCGCATCGCCGTGGCGCGAGCGAAGGTCCAGGCCCGGATGGGCTCGCCGGGAGCCTTACGTCCCCGGCGCTCTGCCCTACCGTGACCCGGGTCTCAGGCCCGCCGGGCCGAGATCGCTTCCGCAGCAGGACGGTTGCGATTGTGGCGTGATGGTCGTCGAAGCGACGGTCAACGCCTCGACCAAGGCGCAGAGCTCGTGCACGCTGGGAACTACCGGTCGAGCGCGCTCTCCACGGCCTGCATCAAGGCGCGGAGGTATCCGTAGCCGTGGGCGTAGGCCTGCTTGCCGCCGGGGTCGTCCGGATGGTCGGGCACGTGGTCGGGATCGACGTTATAGGCGTAGCCCTCCTCGGCGAGAATCCGGATGATCCGGGCGTGGTCGACGTCGCCCTCGTCCGGCCACACTTCGAGGAAGTCGTCGCGGTGGCCGCGGATATTGCGCAGGTGGATGTTGAACAGACGCTTGGTGCGGGCCAGCCGGCGGACGATGTCGTAGATCTCGCGCGGCGGGTCGTAGAGCATCTCGGCGAGCGTGCCGACGCACAGGTTGAGGCCATGGTAGGGGCTGCGGTGCAGGCCGAGGAATTTGAACAGCCCCTTGCCGCCGGGGACGCTGAGCACGTTGGTGATGCCCTGGTAGCCGCCCGGCGGTGTGCCGGGATCCTGCGGGTGGCAGGCGGCGCGGACCTTGAAGTGGTGGGCAACCGGGATGACCCGCTGGACGAAGTAGTCGATGCGCTCCCAGAAGGAGTCCGCGTCGACGACGCCGGCCTTGGTCAGCGGTGGGTTCTTGGACAGGTCCGCGGCGCGGAACCGGCTGTAGGTGGAGCCGCCGCGGCCGGGTACCTCGCTGGTCCGCAGAACGCCCAGCAGGCTCATGTTGTATTTGAACGCCGGCACGCCGGCGATCGCGCACGCCTCGATCATTTTGTGGATGTCGTCGATGTCACGATCGCGCTCCGGGCTCTTGGCCAGCATGATTGCCGGCCGCGAGTCGCGGTCGATGTGCGACGAGGTGAGGAACGGCAGGGCGACCATGTCGAGGGTGACGCCGTTCCGCTCGGCCAGCTCACGGGTCTGCTCCACTTCCGAGGGCAGCCAGTAGCCGCGGCCCTTGTCCAGCGGCGGACTGGGTGGGTACCCAACCCAGTGCGTTACGCCGTGCCGGGTGAACTCCTGGAACGCTGCCGTGGTGGAGGCACGACGCTGGGTGCCGACGACCATCTTGAGTTTGCGGCGTGGCCGGTGTCCGTCGGCCTGGGCGGGCGACACGCCGCCGGGGATTACCACGCCGGCGCCCGCGACGGTCGCGGCCACCCCGGTCATTTTGATGAAACCCCGGCGGTCAAGTGGCTCTGAGGCCATGGGACCCTCCTGCATTTCGGACTGATGACCGGTACGTTAAGCAGCGCTCGTCATGCCGATCCAAGACCGCTTTGGCATGGGCCGATACCGAGATGGCATGACCCTCTCAACCGGCGACGTGCCGCAAGAGCGATGTCAGCGCGGGATTCTCGTTGTTGACCCGCCAGACGCAGTGCAGGCCGACGGCGTCCTCCTGGACGTCCTCGACGTCGAGGAACGTGAGGTTGGCGAGTCGCAAGGCGGACGCCGAACGCGGTACCAGGGCCACACCCAGGCCCGCGTTCACGACGGCGAGAACGGTATGGACCTGGCTGATGTGCTGCACATAGCGTGGGCTGACCGCGGCCCCTTGAAAGGCCGCGACGACCAGCTCGTAGAAGTACCACGCTTCGACCGGCGAGTACGTCACCACGTCGTGTTTCGCCACGTCGGCGAGACGCAGCGGCCGGCCGACGACCGTGAGCGGATGTCCCCGCGGGGCCGCCAGGACCAGCGTGTCGGTGTGGACAAGGCGCGAGGCGAGGATCTCCGAGCGCGGGACCTGCCGCACCAGGCCGATCTCGATCTCGCCGGCCAGAAGTGCGTCGATCTGGGCGTGGGTGACCATTTCGTGCAGCACGAGATCCACCTCGGGCAGGTGCTCGGCGGCGACCGCGATCCAGTGCCCGAGCACGGTGAACGCCGACACGGCGGTGAAGCCGATCCGGATGGAGCCGGCGGTGCCGGCCGCCACCCGCCGCGCGAGCAGAGGGGCGGCCGCCGCCAGATGCAATACGCGGCGTGCCTCGTCGAGGAACACGCGCCCCGCCGGGGTGAGGGTCACCCCGGTGGGCGTGCGGGCGAACAGCACGATGCCGATGCTGCGTTCGAGCCGTTGGATCTGCCGGCTCAGCGGTGGCTGGGTCATCTGGAGCCGGACAGCTGCCCGGCCCACATTTCCCTCCTCGGCAACCGCGACGAAGTCTTGTAGCTGGTCGAGGGTGTACATCACGAAGGATCAGGAATTCGTCGCTCGGAACGCCGGCCTGTCGGGCGGCACGACGATCGTGCTCGCGCGGGTGAGGTCGACCCGGTAGGTGCTGCCGGCCCGCAAGCCGGCGAGTATGGCCTCCGCGTCGGCCCGGCTGCCGAGTCGCTGCGTGCGGAGGATCTCCGGTGTTCCGGGCGTCGCGCGGTACGATTCGACCGGGCCGCTGCCCGGCAGGTAGCCGCTGTAGGCGTCGTGCACGTCGGCGTAGACCTGTACGTAGTAGCCGTCCGGGTCGTGTACGTAACTGTCCCGGGCGATGACGATGCCGTCCTTCAGCAGTGGGATCGCGGGATTGACGTTCATGTACTTGTTGAAGCCGCGGATCACCTTGCCGCCGTCGAGCAGGGTGACGGCGACGTCAGGTTCGCCGGTTTCCCGGCCGGGCTTGAACGGCCCGTAGGTTTCGATGCTCTGGTAGCCCGGCTGCGTGTCGCTCTTCGCGGAGGAGATGACCTCGTAACGTTTCTCGTTGAAGTTCGCGAACTCGCCGGTCGTCAGCGCGTCGAGCATGGTCAGCGGGTGGCGCCGGTGGGCCGGGTCGTTGTTGTAGGCCTTGAGTGCCTGGTAGACCTCGACGATCGGGTACTGGTTGGTGTGCGAGGGCGACACGTAGTCGACGTCGACACGCTGCTGAAGCCACGACAGGCCGAGCGGAAAGCTGAGCCGGCGGAACCCGTTGGCGGTGGTGGGCCGCTCGAGGCCGTTGAAGCCGTATCCGCCCATGAATCCGAACCTGATGCGGTGTCCGCGACGCGCGGGGTCGGCGACGTCGAAGACGAACGACGTGGTGCCCACGGTGTGCCCCGGTGTGGTGATGGGCATGATGCGGACGCTTCCGAACTCCAGGAACTGGTCGTAGACGTACGGCGTGTAGCGGGTGCGCAGCCACGACTCGCTCGCCGGGATGGCCGGCGGGATGGTCCAGGCGTTGCCGAGAGCGTCCCGCCGGATGCCTTCGACGTCCTCGCGCGATGCGCGTAGGGTCACCTGGCCGCCCGCGTTTTCGATCATCGTGAGGAGCTCGCGGGCCGTGCCGTAGTGGTCTCCGTGGCCGTGCGAGATCAGCACGTCGGTGACCTTGCGGGGGTCGAAGCCCATCCGTTCGATGTTCGTCCAGTACTGGTAGCCGCTTCCGGGCCAGCCGGCGTCGATCAGGATCAGCCGGTTGCCCGCGTGCAGGAGATAGAGGGCGACCTCGTTGTCGCCGACGTAGTACAAGGTGTCCTTGACGATCTCGAAGGGCTCGGTGCTGCGGGTGTAGGGCGCTTGAGTGACGCCGGTGGCGAGGATTTCGACATAGGGACGCCCGGAGACGGGGTCGGTGCCCTTGTCCTTCAGCAGCGCGCTTTGTGTCGGGACGTCCCAGACGGGCAGGCCGTCGGAGGTGTCGTGCGGCGTGAAGTAGTAGATCGCGCGGACCTTCGCGGCATCGGCGTGCCGGTAGTCGCGGTCGAAGACGACGAAGGCGGCTTGCCGTTCGAGGGTGGTGTACGAGTGGTTCCGCGTCACGGGGATCCGGTCGAAGGACGACGGTTGGGAGGCGCTCAGGTCGGCGGTGTTCACCTCGTAGACGTGGGCGTCGCGGGCGACCCGGTAGGTCTCCTCGTACCGCTTGACGGGGCGCGGCAGGCGCCGGCCGGCGATGTCCTGCGTCACCAGCCGCCCGTCGCCGATGGTGATCTCGTCGCGGCCCTTGCCGAATACCCAGCCGGCGGCCACGAGGTCGCCGGGGCGGCCGTCGCGTGCCGCCAGCTCCGGGCCGTACTTCTTCGTATCGAAGACGGGGTTGGTGCCCTTGGTGAGTGCCTTGTGGAACGTCGCAGACGGATCTGCCGGGACAACAACGTCGCCGTGGCTCACGCGGTAGTCCACTAGCGATCCCGGGATCACCGAGCGCTGGACGGAAGCGGCAGCGTCTGCCGGCACAGCCTCGGTGCTCATCAGTCTCCGCCGCCCACCGGTCAGTACGGGAACTGTCACCTTGGTTCCGCTCGCGCTCGCTTGCAGTGTGGCGGCGCCGATGACGAACCCAGCGGCGGTCTCCGGGCGTTGTGCCGGGGCGGTGACGCCCAGACCGATCAGCAAGAGGCCGGCCAGCATTCCTTTCACGAGAATCTCCTTCGCTCACCGAGGCGCGCGTCACCGGTGTTCGGACGGCTTCACCGCCAGCACGGGCCGGTCGGCCTCGAGCAGGATCCGCTGGGCGTCGCTACCGAGAAGGAGCTTGCCCACGGGAGATCGCCGCCGGAGGCCGATGACGATCACCGAGGCGTCGAGCTGTTCAGCGGTACTCAGCAAGTGGTCGGCGAGATCGCCGGTGTGCGGCGTCTGCACCACGTCGAGGGATACCCCAGCTGCTCCGGCCCGTGCGACCAGGGCTGCGATCCGCTCGGGCGCGGCTACCTCGGCGCTGACGAGCGCCCCGTCCCGGGGCGAGTTGAGCATGACAACCGGTTCGTGGCGTCGCGTGGCCTCCTCCAGGGCTGCGCTGAATGCAGCGTCTCCCGCCGGAGTAGGCAAAAATCCGATGAGAACGGTCATACCGGCTCCTTGATGCGGTCACGGTCGGCGCGGCGATGACGGAGCATCGTCCGGGCGGCGGGCAGTAGGACGACGATGAGGAAGCAGGCAAGCAGCACGCCGGAGATGGGGCGGGTGAAGAAGCCGGCCGGGTTGCCGTCGAACAGCAGCAGGGAGCGGCGCAGCGAGGTCTCCAGCAGCGTGCCGAGCACGAAGGCGAGCACGAGCGGGCCGGGGTCGAAGCCGGCCTTCTTCATCAGGTAGCCGAGGACACCGAAGAAGATGACCAGGCCGATGTCGAAGACGTCGTTACGGACGGTGTAGGCGCCGATCAGCGTGATGAGAGTCGTGATCGGCGCGAGGATCGCGGGGCGAACCCGCAGGATGCGAACAAATACCCCGACCAACGGCATGCTCATGATCAGCAGCAGGACGTTGCCGATATACATGGAGTTGACGACGCCCCAGAACAGGTCGGGGTGCTCGGTGACGAGTTGCGGGCCGGGGGTGACGCCCTGGATGAGCAGCGCGCCGAAGATCACGGCCATGGTGGCGTTGGCGGGGATGCCGAGCGACAGCAGCGGGATGAACGAGGACGTGGCGGCGGCGTTGTTCGCGGTTTCGGGCGCGGCGACGCCCTCGATCGCGCCGTGGCCGAACCGTTCGGGATGTTTGGAGCGGCGCTTCTCCAGGGCGTAGGCGGCCAGCGAGGACAGGACCGCGCCGCCACCGGGCAGGATGCCGAGGAAGAAGCCGAGCACCCCGCCGCGACCGATCGCGCCGGAGGCCTGGCGCAGGTCGGCGCGGCTGGGCCAGACACCGTTGATCGCGGCCGGGGCTTGCGCGGCGCGGTGGCGCTCCTCAAGGTTGTAGAGGATCTCGCCGAGGCCGAAGAGACCCATGGCGATGGGCACGAAGTCGAGCCCGTCGGCCAGCGAGAGGCTGCCGAAGGTGAACCGCTCGGCGCTGACGAAGTCATCCCGGCCCACAGTGGCCAGCAGCAGGCCCACCGCGGCGGCGATCAGCGCCTTCAGCTTGCTGCCGTTGGAGATGGTGGCGACGAGCATGATGCCGAGCAGAGCCAGCGCCGCGTACTCGGGTGGCCCGAAGTCGAGGGCGAACCCGGCCACCAGCGGCGCGACGAAGGTCAGCGCGACAATCGACAGCGTGCCCCCGAAGAACGAGCCGATCGCGGCGATTCCCAGCGCGGCGCCGGCCCGGCCTTGCCGGGCGAGAGCGTGGCCGTCGAAGACAGTGACCACCGAGGACGCCTCGCCGGGCAGGCGCAGCAGGACCGAGGTGATGGTGCCGCCGTACTGGGCGCCGTAGAAGATGCCGGCGAGCATGATGATCGAGGTGACCGGTTCGAGACCGAAGGTGATCGGCAGCAGGATGGCGATGGTGGCGGCCGGGCCGAGGCCGGGCAGCACGCCGACGAGCATGCCGATGACGACGCCGATGAGGCAGTACAGCAGATTCTTCGGCTCGAGGACCACGACGAAACCGTCGAGGACCGGCGACAGGCTGTCCAAACTGTGCTCCCGTGGATCAGAACATGTGCGGGATGGAGACGTCGAGGGCGACAACGAACAGCAGATAGAACGCGACCGCGGCTGCCAGGCTGATCACTATCGAGGTTCGCCAGGACTCGTGGCCGAGGAACCGCAGCCAGACGAAGGCGAGCACGGCGGTCGGGATCTCGAAACCGATGACGCCGACCACGGCCACGAAGACCACCATTGTCGCCACGGCGGCCAGCACGAGCAGGCTTGCACGGGTGAAGCGTTCCGCGTCGTCGGCATGTCGCGCGCGGGCTCCCAGGGCGAGGCCGAGGACGACCAGGGCGGCGCTGACCATGGCCGGCCAGGTGCCCGGTCCGGGCGCGGAGGCACTTCCCACGCCCAGACTCAGCGATCCGGCCAACGCCGCGCCGCCGAGGATCACGACGAGCAGGGCGATGACGAGGTTCGTCACCGGTCCGGCGGCCGGCGGTCCATCGTCCGGCTCGTCCCTGGCCGGCAGATCCTCGGCGTGCGTACTCACGATTTGCCAGTCAAGTCGATCTTGTACTTGTCGACAAGTCCCTGGTATGTGGTGAGGGAGTCGTTCCACTGCTTCAGCAGGGTGGCGCCGTCGACCTCGTTCGGGGTGAGCATGCGCTGGGTGTTGAAATCCTTGTACTTCTGGTCGGTGAACGACTTCTGGAATGCCGTGCGGAGTCGGTCGATGACGTCCGGGGGCGTGCCCTTGGGGGCGACGATGGCGCGTGACTGCTGGACCAGCGCGTCGTAGCCGGCCTCGGTCGCGGTGGGGGTGTCCGGCATGTAGGTGGGCCGTTTGCTGGCGAAGGTCACGACGGGCGTGACCTTCTTGGCCTCGATCTGGGCTTTCGCCTCGCCGAGCTGGACGGAGGCGACGTCGACCTGCCCGCCGAGGACCGCGGTCAGCGCCGGCTGGCCGCCGTTGAACGGCACCGCGGTGGCCCGCACCCCGGCCTGGGCGAAGAGCAGCTCCTGGCTGAGCTGGCTGCCGGTGCCGACGCCGGTGCTGGCGTACTTGATCGGCCGTTTCGCGGCGATGATGTCCTGCACGGTCTTGAATCCGGTCTTGGGGCTGGCGACCAGGACGTAGTCGTCCTGCGAGGTACCGGTGACGACCTCGTAGTTGTTGATGTCGACAGCCTGGTCCTTCGAGACGGCGAGCGGCGTGATGTAGGCCAGCGAGCCGTTGAAGACCATCAGGGTGTAGCCGTCATTCTTGGCGCCGGCCAGCTCCTTGGCGGCGACCGCACCGTTCGCGCCGGGCTTGTTCAGCACCGTGATCGACTGTTTGAGGTCTGCGGAGGCCGGATCGGCGAGGGCGCGGGCGATGAGGTCGGTGCTGCCGCCGGCGTCCTGCCCGACAAGGAGGCTGACGGCCCGCTCGGGGAACGAGGAGCCGGTCGCGGTCTTGTCATCGTCAAGGTTGCCGCCACAGGCGCTCAGCGCAAGGACGACGGCTATAGAGGCACCCAAAACCCTGGTACGCATGGAGCTTCTCCATTTTGTGAGGTGGATCACGAGCGTATGACCAGGTATTCATGCCTGTCCAACTCTCTTATTGCATTGGTTGATACCTTGTTTGCATGACCTACACGCTCGAGCAGCTCCGAGGTTTGGTCGCTGTGGCCGAGGAACTGCATTTCGGACGGGCGGCTGCCCGGCTGCGGATGACCCAGCCGCCGCTGAGCCGCCAGATCCAGAAGCTCGAGGCGGCGATCGGGGTGCAGTTGCTGGATCGGACCAACCGGCGGGTCGCGCTCACCCCGGCCGGCGAGGCGTTCCTGCGCGAGGCACGGCGCATGCTGGCGATCGCCGAGGCGGCGCCCGACCTGGCACAACGGGTCTCCTCCGGCACCCGCGGGCTGGTGCGCATCGGCTTCACGGCCGCGTCGACGTTCGGCATCCTCGGCCGGCTGCTCGACGAGCTGGAGCGGGAGCTGCCCGAGGTGCGCATCGAGCTGTTCGAGATGGTGACCCGCGAGCAGGTCGCCGCGCTCGCCGCCGAGGACCTGGACCTGGGCCTGGCGCGGCCACCGTTCGACGCGGACCTGTTCGATTCCCGGTTGCTGCACAGGGAGCCGCTGCTGTTGGCCGTGCCGGCCGGGCATCGGCTGACCCGTCTCGACCGGTCAGCGACGTCGGACGATCTCGCGGGCGAGTCACTGATCTTCCACTCGCAGCAGAAGGCCCGCTACTTCTACGACCTGGTGGTCAGCATGGTCCCGCTGGCCCAGGAACGGGTGATGCACAGTGTGAGCCAGATCCTCACCATGCTGTGGCTGGTCTCCGCCGGACGGGGCATCGCGTTCGTGCCGGGATCGGCCACACTGCTCGGCATTCCGAACGTCGCCTTCGTGCCGCTGGCTACCCCGATCCCCGAGCCGGTGGAGCTGCACCTGCTCTGGCCACGACACTCGCAAAACCCGGCATTGGCCAGAACGCTCGCTGTCCTCGATATGAAAAAGGTATCGTCTGATGCGGAAACACTCTTGGACACGCATCGTCGTGGGTCCATACCGTGTGTCAGGTGACGTTGACATCGCCCGCTGAACTCGCCGACCGTCTCGCTCACGGCCTGTTGTCGTTCCCCGTGACGCACTTCGACGACCGCCTCGAGTTCGACGAACCTCGCTATCGCCAACACCTCGCCTGGCAGGCAAGTTTCGGCGTTGCCGGTCTGTTCGCGGCCGGCGGCACCGGGAAGGCTTCTCGCTCACCTCCGCCGAGATGGACAGGGTGGTCCGTGCGGCGGTCAGCGAAGTCGGGAGCGCGCTGCCGGTGGTCCGCCCCGCCACCGGCGGCACGGCCCAGGCCACCGACCAGGCCATCGCCGCGCAGCGCGCCGGCGCAGCCGGCCTGCTGCTCCTGCCCCCGTATCTCACCGAGGCCACCCAGGCCGGCTTGATCGCGCACGTCACCGCCGTGTGCCGGGCGACCGAGCTCGGTGTCATCGTCTACAGCCGGGCCAACGCGGTGCTCGACGACGTCACCGTGGCCGAGCTGGCCGACCGCAACCCCAACCTCATCGGGCTCAAGGACGGCGTCGGCGACATCGAGCGGATGACCCGCACCTACGCCCGGCTCGGCGACCGCCTCATCTACATCGGCGGCCTGCCCACCGCCGAGACCTTCGCGCTGCCGCTGCTCCAGCTGGGCGTCAGCACGTACTCCTCGGCGCTGTACAACTTCCTGCCCGAGTACGCGCTGCGCTTCTTCGCCGCCGTTCGGGCCCAGGACCGCGACACCGTCTACCAGCTGCTCAACGACTTCATCATCCCGTACCTCGACATCCGCGACCGCGCCCGCGGCTACGCCGTTTCGATCATCAAAGCCGGGCTGACCGCCGTGGGCCGCGACGGCGGCCGGGTACGCCCTCCGCTGACCGACCTGACGCCCGCCGAGCGTGCCGACCTGACCGCGCTCATCGAGAAGGTCCGCGCATGACCCCGACAGTCGCCGCCGTTGAGGTGATCCCCGTCGCCGGGCACGACAGCATGCTGCTCAACCTCAGCGGCGCGCACGGGCCGTTCTTCACCCGCAACGTCGTGGTCGTCACCGACAGCGCCGGCGACGAAGGCGTCGGCGAGGTCCCCGGCGGCTTGCCGATCCGGCGCACCATCGAAGCCGCCGGAGCCGAACTCATCGGGCAGTCCATCGCCCGCTACCCGAGCCTGCTGCGAAAGATCGCGGAGCACTACGCCGACCTCGACACCGGCGGCCGCGGCGTGCAGACCTTCGACCAGCGGGTCGCGATCCACGCCGTCACCGCCCTGGAGAGCGCCCTGCTCGACCTGGCCGGCCGGCACCTCGGCGTGCCCGTGGCCGAGCTGCTCGGCGAAGGGCAGCAGCGCGCGTCCGTGCCGGTCCTCGGATACCTCTTCTACGTCGGCGACCGCACCCGGACCGATCTGCCCTACCTCGCCGAGCCGCACCCGGTCGACGACTGGGAGAAGCTGCGCCGCGAGCCCGCACTCACCCCGGAGTCCATTGTGGCCCTGGCAGAAGCCGCGCAGGCCCGTTACGGCTTCGCCGACTTCAAGCTCAAGGGCGGCGTGTTCCCGGGCGAGCAGGAGGTCGCCGCCGTCCGGGCGCTCGCCGCGCGGTTCCCGCGCGCGAGAATCACCATCGATCCCAACGGCGGATGGCGGCTGAGCGAGGCGGTCGCGCTCTGCTCGGGGTTGAGCGGCGTTCTCGCGTACGCGGAAGACCCGGTCGGCGCCGAGGGTGACCTCTCAGGCCGGGAGACGATGGCCGAGTTCCGGCGGATGACGGGGCTGCGCACCGCGACCAACATGATCGCCACCGACTGGCGGCAGCTCGCTCACGCCGTACGGGTCAATGCCGTTGACATTCCACTCGCCGATCCCCATTTCTGGACCATGCGCGGAGCGGTCCGGGTAGCCCAGCTGTGTCACGACTTCGGGCTCACCTGGGGCTCGCACTCCAACAACCACCTCGACATCTCGCTCGCCATGCTCACCCACGTCGGTGCCGCCGCGCCCGGCGAGATCACCGCGCTCGACACGCACTGGATCTGGCAGGACGGGCAACGGCTGACCCGGGCGCCACTGCGCATCGTGGACGGCCGGATCGCTGTACCGTCCGCGCCGGGGCTGGGCATCGAGCTCGACCGGGAAGCCCTCGCCGCCGCCCACGAGCTCTACCTCGAGCACGGGCTCGGCGCCCGCGACGACGCCGTGGCCATGCAATACCTCGTGCCCGGCTGGGAGTTCGATCCCCGCCGACCCTGCCTGGTACGGCCATGAGCGACCGGATCTCCGAGGTCGCCCTCTCGTCGGTGACGCTTCCGCTGCGCGCCGCCATCAGCGACGCAAAGGTGCTCACCGGCCGGCAGCGCCCCATGACCGAGGTCGCATTCCTGTTCGCCGAGATCCGCACCGGCGACGGCCTCGACGGGCTCGGCTTCGGCTACAGCAAACGGGCCGGTGGGCGGGCCCAGTTCGCGCACGCCGGCGAGATCGCCGCGGAGCTCATCGGCGAGGATCCCAGCGACATCGGGCGGCTCTGGACCAAACTCGTCTGGGCCGGCGCGTCGGTGGGCCGCAGCGGCGCGGCCACCCAGGCCATCGCCGCGATCGATGTGGCACTGTGGGACCTCAAGGCCAAACGCGCCGGACTACCACTCGCGAAGCTCCTCGGCGCCTACCGCGACTCCGTGCGCTGCTACGACACCTCGGGCGGTTTCCTGCACGAGCCGATCGAGAGGGTGCTGGACAACGCCGTGGCGGCGCGGGAGGCCGGCATCGGCGGCATCAAGATCAAGGTCGGGCACCCGTCGCCGGCCGTCGACCTCGCCCGGGTCCGCGCCGTCCGCGAGCGGCTCGGCGACCACGTGCCGCTCATGGTCGATGCCAACCAGCAGTGGGACCGGACCACCGCGCGGCGGGTCGGGCGCGCCCTCGACGAGTTCGGGCTGGACTGGATCGAGGAACCGCTCGACGCTTACGACGCCGAGGGACACGCCGCGCTCGCCCGCGCCCTCGACACCCCGATCGCCTCCGGCGAGATGCTCACCAGCGTCGCCGAGCACGCCGAGCTGATCCGCCACGGCGCGGTCGGCGTCATCCAGCCCGACGCGCCCCGCATCGGTGGCATCACCCAGTTCCAGCGGCTTGCCGCCATCGCCGAGCAGCACCACCTCACCCTCGCCCCGCACTTCGCCATGGAGATCCACGTCCATCTCGCGGCCGCCTACCCGCACGAGCCCTGGGTCGAGCACTTCGACTGGCTGCACCCCCTGTTCGACGAGCGTCTCGCGATCCGCGACGGCCGGATCCACCTCGCCGACCGGCCCGGTCTCGGCGTCACGCTCAGCGAGCAGGCCCGCGCCTGGACCGTCGACCGCACCGACATCCGCGAAGGAAACCGATGACTGCCGTACCCAGCATCGACCCGCGAACCGGTACCGCTGCCGAGATAGTCACGACCGAGACCACAGCCGCGCAAGTCGACCAGATCTGCCGGGCCGCGCTCGCCGCGGCGGACCCCCTCAATGCACTCGGCCGCGACGGCCGAGCCGCGCTGCTGAACACGCTCGCTGAGGCACTCGAGGCGCATCGCGAGCCCATCGTCGCGCTCGCCGACCGGGAAACCGCCCTCGGCGCCGTGCGCCTGAACGGCGAGCTCACCCGCACCACCTATCAGCTACGGCTGTTCGCGGACGTCCTTCGCGACGGCGGATATCTCGAGGCCACCGTCGACCATGCCGGCGTCACCCCGATGGGCCCGCGGCCCGACCTGCGGCGCATGCTCGTCCCGCTCGGGCCCGTCGCGGTCTTCGGCGCCAGCAACTTCCCGCTCGCCTTCTCGGTCCCCGGCGGCGACACCGCCTCCGCGCTCGCCGCCGGCTGCCCGGTCGTCGCCAAGGCACACGGCTCCCACCCAGCCACGTCGCAACTGTGCTTCGACGTGCTCGAAGCAGCCGCACGCCAGGCCGGCGCACCAACCGGCGCTCTCGGCATCGTGCACGGCGTGCGGCCCGGCGCCGACCTTGTCGCCCACCCGGTGATCCGCGCGGCCGCGTTCACAGGATCCACCGCGGGGGCCCGCGCGCTGATGGGCGTCATCGACCAGCGACCCGACCCGATCCCGTTCTTCGGCGAGCTGAGCAGCCTCAACCCGGTCGTGGTCACCCCTGCCGCAGCAGCCGACCGGGCGGCCGACATCGGCACCGGGCTCGCCGAGTCGTTCACGCTCGGCGCCGGACAGTTCTGCACCAAACCAGGGCTCGCGTTCGTCCCCGACGGCGAAGCCGGCGACGAACTGGTCACCGCGATCCGCGACACCATCGCCGCGACGGCACCGATGGTCATGCTCAACGCCGGCATCGGTTCCGCGTACGAGAAGGGCACGGCCCGCCTCGGCGTCACCACGTCGCCCGGCACGCCACTCCTGCTCACCACGACAGCGGCCGGCCTGCCCCCGGAAGCCACCGAGGAATGCTTCGGACCGGTCATGGTCGTCGCCCGCTACGTCGGCGAGGCAGACCTGTTCGCCGCGCTCGACACGCTGCCCGCCTCGTTGACCGCGACCGTGCATCGGGGCTCCGACGAAACGCGACTGCCGGGTGACCTGACCCGACGGCTCCTCTCACGAGCCGGCCGAATCGTCTACGACGGCTATCCCACCGGCGTCGCCGTTGCCTGGGCGCAGCATCACGGTGGTCCGTGGCCAGCCACGAACACCCAGCACACCTCCGTCGGCGCCACCGCCATCCGCCGGTTCCTGCGCCCGGTCGCCTGGCAGAACGCACCAGCGGAGCTACTTCCCGTCGAACTCCGCGACGACTGCCGCGACCTTCCACGCCGTGTTGACGGGGTGGCGCATCCGGCGGTTTCCGCGCCTGGTGCGCCGTAGGCGTGACGGCTGAGGATCTCGGAGCCAGAGTCCTGCCATGACCTGCGTCTGGATGCTGGCATCGGCTGGCCTTCCTTCGAACTCGCCGCCGCGTCGGCCGAAGGCGCTTCGGGCGCTGCGGCGTGACCGCGACAGCGACGGCCGACCACGTTTCCGACGGTGTCTGGCGTGTCGCCATCCCGAAGCGGCCGCCCGCCGTCCCCCGATCGTGGAGGCGACCGGGTCACCGGTCGCCTCCGTTCCGGGGTGCGGCGAGTGTCAGCTTGCGGTGCAGGTAGGCGCACCGGTCGGCGGCCCGCCGGTGCCCTGGAAGCCGAACTCGGTGCTGCCTCCGGCTGGGACGCTGCCGTTGTAGGAGGCGTTGGCGAAGCGGACCGTGCCGGTGGTGCCGGCTGCCTGCGAGTTCCAGGAGCTGGTGACCGCGGTGCCGGCCGGCAGGGTGATGGACACCGACCAACTGATCAGTGCCGCGGCGCCGGCGGTGACCTTGACGGTGGCGACGAAGCCTCCGGTCCAGGCATTGGTGGAGATCGTCGCAGTGCAGCCGGTGGCGCCTGGCGGCGGGCTGCTGGGGGGCGGGGAACTCGGGGGCGGGCTGGCGCCCATGATGGCATCGATGATGCCCTGTTGGGTCACCGTGGCCGAGCTGCGGTTGAAGATTCCCAACCCGTACTGCCCGTTGAAGCCGTTGTCCCAGTAAGCGGTGGCTGCCCCGTATTTCTTGGCGGTGGCAACCACTGTGCGCGCGAAGTTCGCACGATACCTGTTGTTCGATGAGTCGAACGATGTCTTGTCGACCGCGCCGTATTCACCGATGAATACCGGGTATCCTCGCACCACGAAGGTGTCGTACATTTTCTTGAACTGTGCGTCCAGGAAGTCTTCCTGTCCCCAGGTCGACGTCTTCGCCGGATTGGTCGCGTCCGACCCCCACTGGGTGATGGCGCCGTCCTCCGTTCCGGCGAAGTCCCACGGGTCGTAATAGTGCACGGAAATCATGATCCGTTGCTCATTGCCGGGAATGGCGGGAGAGCGGTATTGGTCCGTGGGCAGCACGAAGCCGTAGTTGCCCGCGGTGTAGTCGATGTTGGTGTTCCAGCCGGGGACGAGCAGCCACCTCGAGGTGTTGTTTCCGCCGGCTCTTCTTACGGCGTCCACGAAGATCTGGTTGTAGGTGTTGATATTCGAGTAACACGGTTGGGTCGGATTTCCGTATTGCCCGTCGAAGTTTTCGTTCATGGATTCGAAGATCAGGTGCTCATTGTAGCTTTGGAACCTGGTCGCCACCTGCTGCCAGACCTTCTGATACTTGTCCCTGATTGTTGCCTGAGCGGATGAATCGCAGATCAACCAGGAGCCGGTGACGCTTTTGTAGCCGTCTCCATGCATGTTGATCAGCACGTACAGGCCACGGCTGTAGGCATAGTTGACGACTTCTTGGATTCTGTTCAGCCAGGCAGGGTTGACCGTGTAATCCGGGCCGGACCCGATGTGTCCCAGATAGGCGACCGGTATGCGTATCGTCTTGAATCCCGCTGCCTGCACTCTGTCGATAAGGGCTTGGGTTACGGTCGGGTTGTTCCATGCCGTTTCACTGGGGATGCCGTTGGCGTTGGCTTCCAGCGAGTTTCCCAAATTCCAGCCCGCGCCCATGTCGGCAACAAGCTGAGAAGCGGTCAGCTGGGCCACCACGCCGGCCGATGCCGGATTCGCCACGCCGGATACCGATCCGGTAAACGCCAACATGGCGGCCAGGAAGGCGAATCCAGCCTTCCTCACTCTTGAACCCATGGGTACTTCCTCTCCCGGCCAGCAAGGTGTCACGCAGCCACGCACCCGGTCGGCAATGTCATCCGATCGTCACGCTGAGCTGTCGAAGCGTTTCGACAATCGTTCGACTGCCGCTGGGAGATCGGTTTTGAAGGGTGGCTGAACTATAGATGTCAGTCGATAGAATAACAAGTGCCGAATGACGGCCGCTCCCGCTGCCGGTCGACCGGGCCCGAGGCTGCCCCGGCGGACGGCGCTCCCGACCATTCCCTGCTATGGGCTGGACGTCGGGGCCGGTCCGAGTGGCCGGCCGCCCGGTCCGTGCGCATAGGTCAGCCAGGGCACCGACGGCACCCGGTTGACGGCCGCATGGCGGAAGTCGCACACACCGTGTGGGAAGGCCGCTTTGAGTCGGGTCCACTGCTCGGGGGTGAAGGCGACGCCGTAGTCCCGCGGGTCGGGCGGCGTCAGCTCGCATTTGAGTACGTCGTTGGACATCGGTGCGCCGGCCGCGATGCGAGGGTTGGCGTAGTGCGGGAACGTCGCCCGGCAGACGGTCTGGTCGGTCACCTTGACACCGCCGATGAAACAGGCGTCGACCGCGTCCGGCGGTTTGTGTCGCAGGATCTTGGCGTTGCGTGGGGCGGCACTGCGATCCGCCTCGACGGCGGCCAGCCAGCGGTCCATCAGCAGAAAGGCGTCGTCGGCGATGGGGGCAGGCGGAGCCAGGCCAGGCCCTGGGAAGGTCCAGATGATCTGGTTGTTCGCGTGGCCGTTCGCGTTGCGTAGTCGCTCCCGCAGTGTGTAGCTGTGGAAGGGAGCGTGGATGTCGTTGAGGTTGTTGTTGGCTCGCAGATCGATGATTGCCACGTTGTCCAGTTGCCGGGCGTCCTGTGTCACGCTGCTGCGGTAGGCGGCTCGGAGGGCACCGGGATCGGCTGCGCTGCGCGCTGCCGTGAAGTTGTGGTCGATGTCGACTCCGCCGACGTTCTGGTTCAGGTCGACGAACTGTTCGGGCGTGATCGTCCCGGCTCTCAACGCGGCCAGCCCGTACTGCACGCCGACGTTGTCGAAGGGCAGTTTGGCGAAACCGAATCCGGCGGCCCGCTCGGCGCGAGTCCACAGCCGCCGGGGCCGCTGGCCGAAGACGGCGACCGAGAAGTCCTGGAAGGTGCTCCGGCAGCCGGCCGGGTTGGTCACGGCGTCGTAGATCTGCGCCTGCTGGTCCGGTGTCGGAGCGGGGAAACAGGACTGGGCGAACGCCCCGGGTGGGGCGTTCCGGCTGAAGGCGGGATTCTGGAAGTCGCCGAAGGACCCTTCCCAGGCCTCACAGACGGTGCGGTCCGTCGCGGTGATCGGGGCTGCGTTGCCCTGCACGGCGGCCCGGTCGGCCCGGTCGGCCCAGAGGGCCGGCGACGCCGTGTTGAACGCGCGCAGCAGCAGGTGGCAGTCATCGACTTCGGCTACGGCGCCCGACCACATGTCCTCGTAGCTGGCGTTCGGCTGGATTCCGTCCAGCAGGCCGGAGTACGCGTTGGCGATTTCGTGCTGCTGGATCGATCCGCCGGACAGGCCCTGGGCGAAGGTGTACCGGATTTCGCCGTACTGCTCGGTGATGCGTTCCTTGACCATCATCACCGACTCGGCGGACACGATCGAGTTGCAGTTGCTGCCCAGCACGTTCAACGACGATGTGGCAACCATGAAGCCGCGGGACAGGGCCTGGTCGATCTGCACGTTCTGCGCGGTGCCCTGGTTGTGGAAGGTGTTGCAATTCGCGCCGAAAGGATAGAAGAGCTTGTGGTTCCAACCTGGTTGGGATTCCCAGGCCGGCCACGGTCGCAGCGGGTCGGACAGGACCGCGATCCGGTAGATGCCACGATTCTGCGTTCCGGTCTCTTGACGGATGATGTACGGGACGGTGACACCGCGGTCCGTGGTCGTCGTCGCGACGTCTGCCGCGGGGCTGGCGGGGTCGTAGGGGGCGAATGCGCCGCTGGTGCGCCGGTAGAAGAACTGGTGCTTCGGCGCGGCGTTGCATTGGGCGTCCTGTGCCGCCCCGAGGCCGTTGTCCTGTGTGGTGCATACCCAGGGCTCGACCTGCGGCCCTGAGAAGACAGGCCCGCCGCTGGGGTGGTTGGTGAGCGTGATCCGCGCGGTTGCGGGCCGGTGGCGAGGGCCGCCGGCCGTCGCCGTCAGCAGGCTCTGGCCGATCGGGAGCCCGTCGAGTAGTCCCAGCATGCGGCCGCCCGCGCGCACTGCGAATGCGCCGCTTACGTCGCGTGGGCCGCGGCTGGTCGCGAGGACCGCCCGCAGGCGGGCCGGGTCCGTACCGGGCGGGAGTACCACCTCGACCAGCGCGTCGCCGCTGGAGAGCAGGTCGGCCCGGTTGGAGAGGGTGAGGATCTTCAGGTGGCCCGGTTCGGGGCGGTCCGAGGCCACGGCGGATGTGGGGATGAGGATGAGGGTGAGGACGGCGGCCGCGACCGTGCTGATCGGTCTCATCGGACTCCTCCTTCGGGTAGTCGTCTCGGGGTGCCTCGTCGGCGAGGGTTCAGGACCAGGTGCGCTGGTCGTGAATGGCGGGACCGTCAGGGAGCGACGGCACGCACACGATGTCGGCCGACAGCCGTAGGTAGGCGCGGATGAGGTCGTGTACCCGGTCGGGTAGCTGCGGGTCGGCACTGAGAGCGGGAACGATTTCGCAGCGCAGGGTGTCGCGGTGGTCGGTCCGGTCGATGACGAACCGGTGTGCGGTGACGTCGGGTTCGCGGGCCAGGGCCGCGGCGGCCTGTCGTGGGTGCAGGAACACGCCGCGGACCTTGACCGCGTCGCCTATCCGGCCGAGGACACCGGCCAGCCGCAACGTGCCTCTCGCGCCGAGCGTCCAGGCGGACAGGTCGCCGGTGCCGAACCGGACGAGCGGTTGGTCGGGTCGCAGCAGGGTGACGACGACCTGACCGACACCGTCGTCGACGCGGGGTTGCCCGGTGCTCAGATCGCACACCTGGACCAGCACGCCGGCCGGGACCGCCAGACCGGAGCCCGGTCCGGTCTCATAGCCGAGCAGGCCCGCCTCGGCGGTTCCGTACGCCTGGTGGACGATCGGGACGTGCTCGGTCAGCCACGCCCGCAGCGAGTCAGGTAGCGGCTCGGCGGTGACGACGGCGCGGCGTACGGGGAACGGCAGTTCCGACGAGCCGGCCGTCTCGATCAGCGCCTTGAGGTAGGAGGGCAGGCCGACATAGGCGCTGGCGTTGACCGCCGCAGCGAGCTGGACCTGCAACTGCTGATTGCCGACACCGGCCGGGACGACGGTCGCGCCGACCGCGATGCCGCCCTCCTCGAACATCGCCCCGGCTGGCGACAGGTGGTAGCTGAAGCAGTTGAGCATGGTGTCGTCGGCGCCGATGCCGGCCGCGCGGAGCGCCTCAGCCCAGCGCCACGGGTCCGGCCCGGCGAGTTGGGGTTCATAGAGCGGGCCGGGTGAGGCGAACACCTTGCACACCACCGCGTCCGGCGCCACGGTGCCGCCGAAGGGTGGGTTGGCGCGCTGGGCGGCGATCAGGTCGTCCTTGGTGAACACGGGAATCCGGTCGAGGTCGGCAGCCGAGGTCACCTCGTCCACGCCGGCCGCGGCGAGGCGGGCGGCGAACGCGGGCACCCGGTCCGTCGCATGCCGTATGACGGCCGCGACGGCGGCGTCCAGGCCGCTGGTGTAAGCGTGGATCTGGTCAGCCAGCACGGAAAACCCTCCTACAACCAGCGCTTGCGGCGCGTGTAGTGCTTGACGTCGCGGTAGCTGCGGCGCCCGCCGGCCTCGCCGAGGCCCAGGTAGAACTCCTTGACGTCCGGGTTGTCGGCCAGTTCGGTCGCGGTGCCGGAAAGGACGATGCGGCCGGTCTCCATCACGTAGCCCCGGTGGGCGATCGTCAGCGCGCGCCGGGCGTTCTGCTCGACGAGCAGGGCGGTGAGGCCGAGTTCGGTGTTCAGCCGTGCGACGATGGCGAACACCTCGTCGACGAGGCGTGGGGCCAGGCCGAGTGATGGCTCGTCGAGCATCAGCAGGCGCGGGTTGGACATCAGCGCCCGGCCGATGGCCAGTTGCTGCTGCTCGCCGCCGGACAGGTAGCCGGCGACCCGGCCGCGTAGCTGCGCCAGCCTGGGCAGGAATCCGTACACCCGGTCGAAGTCGGCCCGGCTGCCGCGGGTGTAGCCGCCGGCGATCAGGTTCTCGTTCACGGTGAGGTGTTCGAAGACCCGCCGGCCCTCCATGACCAGCGCGACGCCACGACGCACCCGGTCCGCCGCCTCCGCGTGGGTCAGGTCGGTACCGTCGAAGTCGATCGTGCCGTCGGTGACCGCACCGTGTTCGGTGGGCAGTAGTCCGGCGATGGCCTTGAGGGTGGTCGACTTGCCGGCGCCGTTGGAGCCGAGCAGGGCGACGATCTCGCCCGCCGGGACGTCCAGCGACAGCCCGCGCAGGACCAGGATGACCTCGTCGTAAATGACCTCGACGTTCTGGACCGCGAGCAGCGCACCGGCCACCCCCGCGCGCCGGATGCGCGCGGGGTGACCGCAGCCGTGTCGGCGTCGAACATAGCCGCTCAGGCCTTGGGTACCGTGTTGGCCACCACTTCGGTGAACTTGCCGCCCGAGACCCGGTACAGACTCGACGCGGTCGCGCCGCGGTGGCTGTCGGCGGTGAACTTGATCGGGCCGATGACGCCGCCGGTGTCCAGCGCGGGCATGGTCTCCAACGCGGTGCGGATGGTGGGGCCGGTGAGCTCCTTGCCGTCGGCGAGTGCCTTCTCGATGCCCTTGACCATCGCGTGCATGGTGTACCAACCCTGCACGAAGTGCAGGCCCTTGGCGTCGAGGTCGAGGCCCTTGGTCTGGCAGTAGTCGCGGATCGGCTGGTGCCCGGGTTTGGCCACGCTGGGCGGTGCGAACGGCTGGAGCATCAGGTGATTCTCGGCCGCGGGTCCGGCGATCTTGATGAACAGCTCGTCGGAGCACCAGTTCAGGCAGACGATCCTCATGTCGAGTTTCTGGGCGGCGATGTCCTTGGCCACGACAGCGGCGGGGCTGGACACGTTCTGGATCACCACGTACTTGACGCCCTGCGCCTTGGCCTGTTGCAGGATGCCGACGTGGTCGGTGGCGCCGGCCTTCATCGGGTACGGCTTGAAGCCGAGCTGGTATCCCTTGTCTTTGATCCACTTCTCGCCGTCGGCGAGCGGGGCGGTGCCGAACGGGGAATCGTGGTGGAACATCGCGACCTGTGCTGCCGGGTCCTGGCCGGCCAGGTAGTCGAGCACCACGCGCAGCTGGTCGGAGTAGGTCGGCGCGACCACGAAGTTGTACGGCGACTGCTTCGGGTCGGTGAGAACCTCGGCGTACGACGCCGACATGAACGGTAGTTGATCATCCTTGACTTTGGACCGGAGCGCCTCGGAGTCACCGGTCCCCCAGCCCATGATCGCGGCCGCGCCCTCAGCGACGAATTTCTTGTACTTCTCCTCGGCGACGGGCACCTTGTAGGCGTAGTCCTCGCTGAGCGCCTTGATCTTGTGGCCGTCGACCCCGCCCTTGGCGTTGACGTCGTCGATGTAGGCCAGCATGCCTTCGTTGGTGGGCTTGCCGACGTCGGCGGTGGCACCGGTGAGGTCGGCGATCAGCCCGATGACGATGTCCTGCTTGTCGTCGGTGCCGTTGCCACCGCCACCCGGGCCGCCGCAGCCGGCGGCCAGCGCCAGTATCGCCGCGGCACATATGAGTTTTCGCATCGGACACTCCTTTGACGGTCTCTTCCGGCCGGCGGGCACGGGCCGGAAGAGAGTTCAATAGCGGAACGGCCAGAACCGCACGTAGTCCTTGACGCGGCGCCAGATCCGGTCCAGGCCGCGGGGTTCGAACAGCAGGAACAGGACGATGACCAGGCCGAAGCTGGCCGCCTGCACGGCCGGTAGCTGGTCGGCGAGGATCGGGGCCGACGTCCGCAGCGCGTCGGCGAGTTCGGCGAGCAACGGCGGTAGGAGCATGATGAACGCCGCGCCGTACACGGCGCCGGCCACGCTGCCCAGCCCTCCGACAATGATCATGGCGAGGTACTGGACCGAGATGTCGATGGTGAACCGTTCCCAGGTGACGGTTTGGGTGTAGTGGGCGGTCAGCGCGCCGGCCAAGCCGACGTAGCCGGACGAGACGGCGAAGGCCATCAGCTTGGTGCGGGTCAGATCGACCCCGATCGCCGAGGCGGCGATGTCGTGGTCGCGCACGGCCATGAACGAGCGGCCGAGCGCGGTGCGCAGCAGGTTGCGGGCGCTGATGACGGCCAGCACGGCGAGGCCGGCGATGATCCAGTACCAGACGAACTCGAAGCTGGTGCGCGGCACCCGCCAGCCGAAGATGGTCAGCCGGTCGACGTCGAGGAAGCCCTGCCCGCCGGTGAGCCACCCCCACCGGCGGACCACGAACACGATGATCTCCTGGCTGGCGATCGTCGCGATGGCCAGGTAGAGCCCCTTCAGCCGCAGGGCGGGCAGCCCGAAGAAGGCACCCACAGCCGCGGTCACCACCACCGCCGCGAACATCGCCAGCGGCACCGGCAGTCCCGCGCGCTGCACCAACAAACCCGAGGTGAACGCGCCGACGGCGAGGAACCCGCCCTGGCCGAGGGAGATCTGGCCGGTGAAGCCGACCAGGATGTTCAGACCCACCGCGCCGATGGCGGCGATGCCGATGGTGTTGACGATGCCGAGCCAGTACGTGTTGACCAGCCACGGCAGGGCGAGCAGCCCAGCGAGGACGAGCACCAGCCGCAGGCGTTCGGCGCTGGTGTGCCGCAGTCGCAACTCGGCGGCGTACGAGGTGTGGAACACCCCGGTGGCGGTGGCGGCCATCTCAGACCCTCTCGATGCGCGGTTGGCCGAACAACCCGTACGGTCGCACCAGCAAGATCAGCACCAGCGCCACGTAGGGCACGACCTGGGACGCTCCGGCGGATACGCCCTCGGCGTACTGGCTGAGCAGGCCGATGACCGCGCCACCGACGATGGTGCCGGGCACCGAGTCCAGGCCGCCGAGGATCACGACCGGGAACACGACCAGCCCGAACGTGGCCAGGTTCTGGCTCACCTCGGCGATGTCGGCGAGCAGGATGCCGGCGATCAGCGCGCTGACCGCGGCCATCGCCCAGGCCAGGGCGAAGATGCGCCGCACCGAGATGCCTTGCGCGAGGGCCGCCTGTTGGTCATCGGCGACCGCCCGCATGGCGATCCCGTGCCGCGAGAACCGGAAGAACACGGTGACCGCGGTCAGGACCACCACGGCGATCGCGACGGCGAAGATGCGGTCCAGCGGCACCGTCGCGCCGGCGATGGTGACCGTCCCGGCCGGCAGCACCTTGGGCATCTCGCGCGGGGTGGTGCCGTAGAACATCGTCACGGCCGCCTTGAGCACCGCCGCCAACCCGATCGTCACCATGATCACGGCTATCGGATCCTCGCCGATCAGCGGCCGCAGGACCAGGCGTTCGATCGCGACGCCGAGCACGGCGGCGGCGACGACGCCGCCCAGCACCGCGACCGCCAGCGGCAGCCGCAGCAGGACGAAGGCGGTGTAGAACAGGTACGCGCCGACGAGCAACAGCTCGCCCTGGGCGAAGTTGATGACGCTGGTCGCCTTATAGATGAGCACGAAGCCCAACGCGGCCAGCGCCAACACCGCGCCGTTGGCCAGCCCGTACACCGTCAACTGCACGAACTGACTCATGTGCGTCCGCTCCAGACCGGGCGACGGCGCCGGGAGGCCAGCGCGGCGACGTCGAGAGGACTGCGCACCGCCAGGGTGACTGTCCGCGTCGCCGTGCTGCCGTCCTGGTAGGAGACCGTGGTGTGCACCTCGACCGTGCCGTCGCCACGATCGAGGGCGGCGACGACTCCGGCGTAGCGGTCGGCGACAACGCTGCGGCGGACCTTGCGGGTGCGGGTGATCTCGTCGTCGTCGGGGTCGAGCTGCTTGTGCAACAGGACGAATCGGCGTACCCGGATAGCCTCGGGCAGATCGGCGTTGGCACGCGCGATCTCCTCCGCCAACAACTCGCCGACCTCGGCCCGACCGGCGAGATCGGTATAGGTGGTGTACCCGAGCCGAATCCGCTCGGCCCACGCCCCGACGGTCGCCGCATCCACGCACAGGATCGCGGTGATACCGCCGCCGCCGTGGAACGCGACCGCCTCCTCGACATACGGCGAGAACTTCAGCCGGTTCTCGATGAACGCGCACGAGAAGCGGGTCCCGTCGGGCAGGCGCAACACGTCGGCGAGCCGGTCGATGACGACCAGGTGCCCGTCGTCCAGATAGCCCGCGTCGCCGGTGTGCAGCCAGCCGTCGCCGTCCTTCGCGTCCGCGGTCGCCGCGGGGCTGTGCAGGTAGCCGCGGAACACGCTGGCCGAGCGCAGCAGGATCTCCCCGTCATCGCTCAGCCGCAGCTCGGCGCCCGGGATCGGGCGACCGACGGTGTGGAACCGGACGTCGTCGTCGCGGTGGGCAACCGCGATGCCGCAGATCTCGGTCTGCCCGTAAATCTGCTTGAGGTTGACGCCGATGGCGTGGAAGAACCGGAACACCTCCGGCGAAAGCGGCGCGCCGCCGGTGTAACAGCGTTTGATCCGGGCCAGGCCCAACTGGTCGCGCACCGGGCGCAGTCCCACCGCGGACGCCACCACGTGCGCCAGGCGCAACACCGGGCCGGGCGCCACCCCGCGCACGCGGCGAGCGGCAACCCGATCACCGACGTCGTAGGCCCAGCGGAACACCCGGCGCTTGAGCCATCCCGCCTCGTCGATGCGGACTTGCACGTCGGACAGCATCGACTCCCAGATCCGCGGCGGGCTGAACATCTGATCCGGGCCGACCTCGCGCAGATCCGCACGTTGGGTCGCGGCGTCCTCCGGGAACGACAGCGTCAGGCCCGCGCCCAGGCCGCAGCCGAGCGCGAGCATCTGCTCCCCGATCCACGCCAACGGCAGGAACGACACGTAGCGGAAGCCTGGCCGGACCGGGTCGATCTCGGTGAGGTGCGCGGTCATCGCGAGCAGGTTCGCGTGGGTCAACTCGGCGAGCTTGGGACGGGCGGTCGTGCCGGACGTGGTGCAGATCAGCGCGGTGTCGTCCGGGTCGCCCGCCGCGATGCGGGCGTCCAGCCAGCCCGGCCGGTGCTCGGCAGCGGCGCGTCCGGCGGTCTCGACATCGGTGAACCGGCAGAGGTAGGGCTCCGGATAATGCGCCAGGCCGTGCGGGTCGTAGTACACGATCGTGGCGAGCTTGGGCAACTGGTCCTTCAACGCGATCAGTTTGTCGACCTGCTCCTGATCCTCGGCGACCACCACGCGGACCTCGGCCGTCGCCAGGACGTGCCGGATCTCCTCGCCGATGCTGGTCGGATACACGCCGACGACGGCGCCGCCGAGGCTCTGCACGGCCAGTTCGGTGATGAGCCATTCGGGCCGGTTGTCGCCGAGCACGGCCACGATGTCGCCACGGCCGACACCCAGGCCGGCCAGGCCGTGGGCGAAGTCGCGCACCCGCCGCGCGTACTGCGCCCAGGTCATCGGTTGCCAGATGCCGTACCGCTTCTCCTGCAGGGCGGTCGCGGCCGGGCGTTCGGCGGCCAGCGACCACAGCAGCTGGGGAAAGGTCGATGTCATCGTCCCGGCTCCGCCGGCTCGCCGAGGTAGGCCTCGATCACGGCCGGGTTCTGCCTGACCTGTGCCGGAACGCCGGTGGCGATGAGCCGGCCGAAGTCCAGGACGGTGACGGCGTGGGAGATGTCCATGACCACGTCCATGTCGTGCTCGATGAGCACCACGCTGACCCCGGCCAGTTCGTTGACGTCGAGAACGTAACGCGCCATCGACTCCTTTTCCTCGGCGTTCATGCCGGCCATCGGTTCGTCGAGCAGGAGCACGGCAGGCTGCAGGCACAGCGCCCGCCCGAGTTCCACCCGCTTGGCGTATCCGTACGCCAACGTGCCGACCGGTTTGTGCCGCACCGCCTGCAGTTCGAGCAGGTCGATGACCTCCTCGACCAGCGCCCGGTGGGTGATCTCCTGCCGCTGGGCCGGGCCGAACCAGATCAACGCCGGCAGTAACGCGTGGCTCATCCGGGTGTGCCGGCCGAGCATCAGATTCTCCAGAACCGTCAGGTGGCGGAACAGTTCGATGTTCTGGAACGAGCGGGCCACCCCCAGCCGCGCGATCTGGTGGGGACGGCGCCCGATCAGATCCGACCGGCCCTCGGCGCGGTGCAGGATCGCCGTCCCGCGCTGCGGCCGGTACAGCCCGGACACGCAGTTGAGCAGGCTCGACTTGCCCGCACCGTTGGGGCCGATCACCGCGTGGATCTCGCCCTGCCGCACCGTGAGCGCGACCCCGTCGAGAGCCCGCACCCCGCCGAAACGCAGCCCGAGATCCGCCACCACCAGCAGCGGCTGGCCGGGCGCCACGGTGCTCCCGTTGAGCGGGAACTGGTACTCGCGGATGGTCACATCGGGCCTCTCCTCCGTGTGTGACGCACGCTACTTTTTCACTATGCGGAAGTCAACAACTGTATCCGGAATAGAGTTCCTTACTGATATCGTGGCGCCGTGACGGAGTTGGATGCGCAGCCGACCAGGGGAACCGACTCCCGCGGCACCCTCGGCACCGTCCGGAACGCCGCCCTGCTGCTGCATCTGCTCTCCGACGGACCCGCCCACCAGCAGCTCACCGAGCTGGCCGAAAGGTCCGGGCTGTCGTTGCCCACCGTGCACCGGTTACTTCGATCGCTGACCGTGGCCGGGCTGGTCGAGCAGGATGCCCGGTCCGCCCGGTACGGCCTCGGCCCGGAACTCGTCCGACTCTCCCAGCGCTACCTGGGCCGGCTTCCCGTCCTCGCGGCGCTGTCGCCGTACCTGCTGCCGGTGCGCGACGCCCTCGGCACCTCCGTGCGGATCGTCCTCTTCGTGCGGGGTTCGGTGACCTACATCGACGGCGCGGACGGCGCGGACGCCGGGCCCTACCGCGAGCCGCACCGGGTCGTGCCGGCGGTGCGCAGCGCGGCCGGGCGGCTGCTGGCCGCGCGCGCCGACGACACCGGTTGGGCTCTCGCTCTAGCTCTGGCGTCCGCCGACGAACGCGCGGACGCCGAAACCCGGCGGGCCGCCTGGCGCACCGCGTCGCACCTCACCCTCGCCGGCGCGGAGCAGGGTCACACCGAGGTCGCGGTGCCGGTCGTGGACGCCTACGACCATGCGGCCGCCGCCTTGACCGCCACTGTCGGCGACAACGACGTCGACCGGGCAGCGACCCACCTCGACCGCGCCGCCCAGGCAGCCGGCAGGACGCTCGGCCATGCGTGAACCGGACCTGCCCCGCTGGGCGCCGATCGCGGACCTGCTCACCTGGAGTGTCAGTCCCACCGCGATCTATCAATCCGGCGGCCGATACGGCCACTGGTTTCCCGACGGCACCATCAACCTCGCCGCCAACTGCGTCGACCGGCACCTGGCGGCCCGTGCCGACCAGCCGGCGATCCACTGGGAGGGCGAGCCCGGCGACCGGCGGACGCTGACCTACCGGGAGCTCTCGGACGAGGTCACCGCCTACGCCGCGGCTCTGCTCGGGCTCGGCGTCGACGTGGGCGACCGCGTCGCCATTCATCTGGGCTGGCTGCCCGAGGCCGTCGTGGCGATGCTCGCCTGCGCGCGGATCGGAGCCCCGTTCGCCGTCATCCCCGTGCCGCTGCCGGTCGAAGCCCTCGCCGAACGCCTTGCCGACCTGGGTCCCCGGGTCCTGGTCACCCAGGACGGCGCGTGGCGCCACGGCACGATCATCCCCACCAAGGCACGGGTCGACGATGCCCTGACCGCTGTTGTCGGGGTCGAGCACACGATTGTGGTCCGCCGCACCGGTCTGGACGTGGCCTGGTACGAAGGTGACCGCTGGCTGCATGACCTGCTCGCCCCGGCCCGCGTCCCAGCGGCAGCCGCGCCCGCCCTGGCGCTGCCCGCCGAGCACCCCCTTCTCCTGACCTGGCTGGCGAATCGGCGGGGACGGCCGGTCACCGCCGCACATGGCACCGCCACCCTGCTCGCCGCAGCCGTCGCCGTCCACCGCTACGGGCTGTCCGGCGGCGGTGTGTTCTGGTGCGCCGGCGACCTCGCCTGGATCGGCGCACAGACCCACGGGATCATCGGCCCGCTCGCCTGGGGCGACACCACCGTGATGTTCGAAGGAACACTCGACGTGCCCACCCACCACCGGCTCTGGGACGTCATCGAACGCTACGACGTCGCCACCCTGCTCACCACGCCGTCCGTGCTCGCCCGGGTCCGCGAATGGCCCGACGCGGCACCACCCGAGCCAGCCCGACGCACGCTGAACCGCGTCGTGACGATCGCCGAACCCCTCCCGCCCGCGCTGCGCACTTGGATCGCCGACGAGGTCACCGGCGACCCCGACACCGTCGGCGACGGCTGGGGCCAGCTCGAACTCGGCGGCATTGTGACCATCGACCGGCCAACAGACCCCGCTCGTCTGCCCGACGCCGGCCTGGCTGTCGTCGACCAGACCGGACAGCCGTCGCCGGACGGCACCCCCGGGGAGCTGATCCTGCACCGCCCATGGGCCGGCACCATGCGCACCTTCCTCGGCGACGGCGCCGCCGCCACCTTCGACCACTGGGGCCGCCGCGACGGCGTCTACTCGACCGGCGACCGGGCGATCCGCCACGCCGACGACGCCGGGCGCCATCGGCGGCTGGAGTTCCTCGGCCGCATCGACCCCGTCGTCAGCGTCTCCGGCCAGCTCGTCTCGCTGACCGAGGTCCGCGACGTACTCCTCGACCATCCCTTCCTGGCCGCCGCCGAGGTCGTCACCCGCACCGACCCTGGACACGGGCGCCGACTCGTCGCCTACGTCGTGCCCAACGCCAACGTGGCCGCCGACGCCGCACTCGCGCAGGAACTGGTCAACACCGTTCGCGAAGCCCTCGGCGGCCTGGCCCGCCCGTCGGCGGTCATCTACCTCGACCGCCTCGACGACGACCTGAGCCCCGACGCACGCCGCCGCGCGCTGGAACTGCTCGCCAACTCGTCGTCCGGCACCCACCACCCCGCACACCTCACCTGGACGCAGGTCCGGGCCGCCGCCCAGACATGACCGCCCGCTCTGGTCGGAACCGGCGCGATCAGCACCCCGTGCCGAGCTGCGCATCGCGTCGCGCAGCTCGCTCTTGACCGTCTCGGGCCGCAGGCCCAGCCGACTGCCTGCCTCGGCTTTCCGCAGCCCTGTGCCTGCCGAATATTGCGTCCGCTGGTCGGAGACGTTCTCGGGCGTAAGCCATCCGGCAGACTCCAGGTGGGTAGGTAGCGGGACGGCAACCGGCGAAGGCGTAGCACCCGCTGACCCAGGCGACGCTCCATCAGCGGCTGCGTGACGGAGTGGACCATCTGCCGCCACCAGTGGCCGCCGTCGGTGCTCAGGGCGGCGAGGCGCGATGAGCCGACCCTCGGGATCGCTCCGAAAGGCCGGCTTCAATCGCTAGGAGACGATGCAGTTCGTGCTGTTCGGGCCCTCGCCGACCTTCACCGGTTCGTCGCCGCTGTTGTTGCCGTTGAAGAGGTCGCAGATGCCGATGCCACCCACGTTGAGGCCGGACAACCGCGCCCTGTCGCCGTAGTTGATGTTGATGCCGACGAGCACGTCGCCGTCGGAGGCGGTGATGTTCTGCATCGTCACCGATCGGGCGGCCTGCGTGGAGCAGTTACCGCAGGAGCGGTAGAGCTTGCCGAAGTCGTTGACCGTGAAGTTGCGGATGGTCACCGACCCACCGGCGCCGCGGTTGTCCTGGAATACCTTGTCGGACGCCTTGGCGGCGCTGCCGCCGTCGATGACGACGGTCGCGTTGGTGCCGCGGAAGGTGGCGGCGTCCTCCCCGACGTCCTGCCAGGTGACGTTGCGTAGTGTGCAACTGCCGGCGCAGTGGACGCCATCGGCGGCTGGGGCGCCCAGGATGACGTTGCTCAGGGTCGCGCCGTTGGCCAGTCTGAACAGCGGATCCTGGCCTTCGTTCTGGCCGCCGTCACCGAGGTCACCGGAGCCGATGTAGCGGTTCCCGCCGCCGTCGAACGTGCCGGACACCGCGATTGTCGCGGTGACCTTCACATCCGCAGCGGCGGACGCCACGCTCGCCAAGGAGACCGAACCGAATGTCGCCGCGGCCAGCACGGCCGCCCCAACGAGCAAACGTGGTCTTTTCATAATCTGAACCTTTCTCCAGTACCCACCCTCTTCTGGTCAAGGTGGGGCGCACTGGGACCATATGCCTCGTATACGGTTCGGAAAACACTTTGACGTCGGTGAATGCCTTAAGTGATATTTAATCGGTGCTTTTTTTAACTCTCAATCTCTGCGACATTCGATTGAGGCGCGGTGATCGACAGCCGGATCCCGGGACCGCCCCTCGGGGTGTGTTTGCCTTGGCGGATCGGAGGATCGAGGCGGTCCTGGCCAGATGGAGCATGCTGCGCAGTCTCGCCTGTGGCCGCCGCTTCGACGATCTTCCGTTGGGTGCAGCGATTCACCCCGCTGCTCGTCGAACCGCCCCGCTTCATCCGACACACGCCGGGCGACCGGCGGTTCATCGACGAGACATAGGTGAGGGGTCAACGTCATGTGACGTTACGTCTACCGATTACTCGGCGCCGATCCCGGCCATGGTGGCGACTTCTCACGGTGCGGACCGGCGACGCGGCGGCTGCCGTACGCGGGCGGCCTGTCCCGCTAGTCAGGGGTGATCCGCGTCCGCAGGATGATCAAAACTCCCGCATGTCGGCGCGGACGTGCTGTTGTCAGCCATGCCGAGCCTGGTGTGGCGGGCATTCGCACTGCTGGTTGTCCTCGCCGTCGACCGGCAAGCGGTTCGCGCGCACCCCGTCGCCGAAGGCGGCAGACCGCGAGGACGCGCTGGACCCGCACCCCGGGCGTGCACCAGGCCGGCGGAACGTTCTGCCGGCAGCCGGAGCGAGCGGTCGAGCCGTTTCCGATCGAGTGGCCCGCCCGGCTTTGCCGCTGGCGGCGGCCTTGATCGCGACATCGTCGTCGTCGGGCGAGGACCTTTCATTGCCTGCCGCGACACGCACTGGCTGGGCCGTCACAACGGTTTACGCGGGCTGGGGCTCGCCGCGCCGGGCCGCCGCGCGCGTGATGAGCAGTCCGAACGCCGTGGCGGTGAGGAACATGAGCAGGCCGTACACGGCCGCGGGCACCGCCATCTCGGCGTTGTCCAGCAGTTGCGGGCTGAGCGCCACCGTGATCGCCAGCGTGCTGTTGTGGATGCCGATCTCCATCGAACACGCGATCGCTTGGGTGCGCTCGACGCGCAGCAGCCGTGGCGCCGCGTAGCCCAGGCCGAGGCTGAGCACGCTGAAGAGCAGGGCGACGACGCCGACGGCGGCGAGGTAGTCGGCGAGGTGTGAGCGCTCGGCCAGCACGGCGCCGACGATGACGGCGGCCAGCACCACCGCGGAGAAAATCTTCACCGGGCGTTCCGCCGCGGCGGCCGCCCGGGGCAGCCGGTTGCGCAGCCACATGCCGACCGCGACCGGCACGAGCACGATGGCGAAGACCTGCGCCACCTTGTCGAACTGCAGGCCGATGACGCGTGGGTCGCCGGTGAAGTAGGCGACCGAGAAGTTCACCACCAGGGGCAGGGTCACCACCGCGACCACGGAATTCACCGCCGTCAGGGTGACATTCAGCGCGACGTCACCGCGGAACAGGTAGCTGAACAGGCTGGCCGTCGTCCCACCCGGCGACGCGGCCAGTAGCATCATGCCGACCGCCAGGCCGGGTCGCAGCCCGAACGCCAGCACGAGGCCGAAGCAGACGCCCGGCAGCACGATCACCTGGCACACCAGGGCGACCAGCACCGCACGCGGATAGCGCAGGACCCGCGAGAAGTCCGCGACCGTGAGGCTCAGCCCGAGGCCGAGCATGACGATTCCCAGCGCGAGCGGCAGCAGTACCAGCGTCAGGAACGTACTTTCGGCCATGCCCTCAGGCTGGTGGATCACGCTCGCCGTGATCGGTACCGTGCTGACAAAACCTGGCCGGGAATTGTCACGACGGTAACAACCGCGAGGCGGACCGACAGGTTTGCCAGGATTTCGGACCAGCCGGGCGGACGGTCTCGACTGCGTGCCCCGGCCGCCAGCATCGTCGCGGGCATGACGAACCCGACCCCCGTTACCGCCTCGGCGGAGACCTCTCGTTGGCAGCACGTCCTGCACCGGTGGCCCAGCGCTCTCGGGCTGGCGGCCGCCGCCGGGCAACTGGCGACCGGCGGCAATCGCGACTCGGTGGCGATCGTGGTCGGGGTGGCCACGCTGTGTTATCTCGGTGCCGCCGCGTTGCGCAGGCGGTGGGTCGCCTGGGCCGGGGTCGCCGGCGGCAGCCTGGTGGTGGCGGCCAGCGAGCTGGCCGGCCTGGCCTGGTGGGTCGGCCTCGGCGGCGTCGCCCTCGTGCTGATCGTCGCCGGGCTGCTCGGCCGGGCGCCCCGGCCGGCACTCACCGCGCAGACCGCAGCCCTGCTCGGGTACGGCGGCCTGGCGGTTGCCGCGCTGTACTTCGCTCCCCGCGCCGGCCTGGTGCTGGCCGGCGTCGTCCTGGCCGGCCATGCCGGGTGGGATCTGATCCATTACCGGCGCGATCAGGTGGTGCCCCGGTCGCTGGCGGAATTCTGCATGCTGCTGGACCTGCCGCTGGGCGTCGGAGCCATCGTCATCGCGGTCATCGATTGACCTCGACGCAGCGGAGCGCCGGAACCTGACAACCGGTATGCGGCACGTTACGGTGGGCTCGTGCCGCTGTGGGAATGCGCACTGTGGGGGCTGTTCGGCGGGGCTGCCGTCGAGGGTCTTGAGTGGGCTGCCGTCATGCGGCGCACCGGTGGCTGGCCGTGGGGCAGGCGCCGCCGGGCTCGTTCGCCGATCCTGGCCTCGGTGGTGATCCGGCTCGGCGTCGGTGCCGGCCTGGCCGCGGCGCTCGGCGCCAGCGGTCCGATGAGCGCGCTCAGCGCGCTGGGTGCCGGGGTCGCCGCACCGTTGATCATCGAGAAGCTCGCCCAGCAGGTGCCGGTCGCTCTTCCGCAACCGGAGGCCAGGACCGACACGGCGGCAGCGCCGGCCGAGCTGCCCGCACCGCGTACGGCGACGCCCGCCCGGCAGGAATCCGGCACCCGGGACCCCGAGGTCACCGATGCGACCTGACAGCTTCACCGCCCAGCTCGTCGAGGCGCTGGCCCGCGACCGGGAACCCTTCGTCCCGCCGCGTCGGTGGCCGGCACACGGATTCCCGCAGCGGCTCGTGGCCGCTCTGGGCCGCAGCCGCCCAGCCGAAAGCCGGACCGAGAGCCGGACCGAAAGCCGGACCGAAAGCCGGACCGAGGCCGGTTCTTCCCTGTCGGTGACGGACCTGTCGATCCGGGACCTGTCGATGGGGGACCTGTCGGCGAGGGAATCGCTCGTGGCCGCTGTCGAAGGCTTGCCACCCGCCCGGCGGCTGGCCCTGCGCGGACCGGGCTACGCCTTCGTCGATGTTCTCGGCGCCGGCCGTGTCCTCGCCCGATCCCGGGCCCGGGCCCGCGAGCTCGACCGTGCGCTCGACCGCGCCCGCACCCGCGCGGAATATCTCGGCCACGGCAACCTCTCCCCGGACAGCGCCGCCGTCCACCTGAACAGCCTCGGCGCCGCGCTCACCGCCGCCCAGGACCTCGCTCGCGGCCTCGTTCTCGACGACGACCGCGCCATCGCCCGCGCCCGCGACATCGCCCGCGTGCGGGACCTGGCCGGTTCCCGTACCGCTGACCTGGAGCGCGCCCACGACCTCGCCCAGGCCCTCCATCTCGCGGTCTCCCTGGACGGCGGCCTCAGAATGGCGCTCCAGCCTCCCCTCGGCACCACTGACCGCCCCCTCGTCCGTGAGCTCGCCCGCACGCTCGGCGAGGCCTTCGACCGAGCCCTCGATGTCGCCCGCGACCTCGGCCGCCGCCTCGGCGAGGATCTCGACCGTGCCCGCGCCCGCGCCCTGGACAGTGCGCTCGACCTCGCTCGAACGCTCGGCCTCGACCTGCCCGGCACCGCGGCGGCCGACCTCGTCCGGGCCTTCCTCATGGCGGATGTGCAGGCAGCGGGCGCTGTCGAACGGATGCGCGCCGCCCTGGACGACTTCACGGAGGCGGACCTGCAGCACGCCGATCTGACCGAGGTGCCGCTGACCGGCGTGCGCTGGTCGCTGGGGACGCGGTGGCCGCCGTCGTGGCTGGAGTGGGTCGAGCACAATTCGGTCGATCTCGGCGGCGGGCTGTACCGGATCCAGCCCGGCGCGGGCGCCACCGACGATCTCGCCTTGCTGCCCCGGTGACGGGCGGGCGCCGGGTCGCCGGAAACCCGGCGGCCCGGCGCCCGCACTGTCACACGGTGAGCGTCCAGGTGTTGAGGTAGCCGGTGTCCTCCTCGTAGACGTCCTGCGCGCGCAGGGACCAGGCGCCCGCGGCCGCCTCGCTGGAGAGGTTCACCGTGTACGTCGCCTGCACGTTCGCGGCGCTGTCGGTTGAACTGGAACTCTTGAGTTGGTACGTCGAGCCGTCCGGCGCGACGAGGGTGATCACCAGGTCACCACGGTAGGTGTGGACGACGTCCACGTACACCGTCGCGGTCGCCGAGGCCGAGCGTGCGCAGCTCCCGATGGTGATCGTGCTGGTCACCGCGGTGCCGGCGTCCGGGATCTCGACGTCGGTGCCGTTGGTGCCGGTGCACGCGGCCGGTGTGGCCGTCGCCGTCGCGGTGGCGGTGGCGGTGGGCGTGGTGCCCAGCACCGTGTCGACCGTGACGGTCACGTTGGTGCACGAGGCCGCGTACGAGGTGAGCGCGGATTTCTCCGTGCTGTCGACGGTGAGGCCCCAGCGGGTCTTCACCGCCGTCCACTCCTCGATGTAGCGGCAGTAGACGCTGGTGAGCGGCGGCATCCACTCGGCGGGATCCTGGTCGCTCTTGGTCTGGTTCTCGTTGTCCGTCACCGCGGCCAGCGACCGGGCGTCGCCCAGGTCGTTGGCGAAGGACTCGCGCTGGGCCGAGGTCCAGTTGCGGGCCCCGGAGTCCCACGCCTCGGCGAGCGGGACGAAGTGGTCGATGTCGAGGTCGGCCGGGAGGGTCCAGTACAGACCGTCGTAGTAGGAGTACCACCGGCCGCCGGTGAGGCTGCAGGAGGAACCCACCGTCGGGGCGGTGACCGCCTCGGCGATCAGCACCTCGTAGCGGGTGTTGCAGCTGTCACCGTCGGCGTCGATCCAGTGGTTGAACAGGTCGCGGTCGTATCCCGTGCGCACCTCGGTGGCCACCGGGAGGTTGGCGACCATGGTGCGCAGCGGCAGTGACACCGTCGCCGCGTTCGCCGGCGAGGACACGACCACGAGGGACAGGGCTGCCGCGATGGCGGCTGCCACGACGGCGAAGAGGGTTAGTCGTCGGTGGGACACGGACATGGGTGCTCCCCTTACCGGAGGGCGTCTGGCGGGATCGCCTAGACGGTCAGCGTCCAGGTGTTGATGGTTCCGGTGTCGGCCGAGTAGACGTCCTGCACCCGCAGCTGCCAGGTGCCGTCGGCGGCCTCGCCGGAGAGGTTGACCGAGTAGGTGGCGATCACGTTGTCGGCGCTGTCGCTGCTGCTACTGCTCTTCAGCGCGTAGGTGGAACCGTCCGGCGCGACGAGCGTGACGACCAGGTCGCCGCGGTAGGTGTGCACGATGTTGACGTCCACGGTGGAGGTCGACGAGGCCGCCCGGCCGCAGCCGGAGATGGTGATCGCGCTGGTCACGGCCGCGCCCGCGTCCGGGATGGCGACGTCGGTGCCGTTGGTGCCGGTGCAGCCGGCGGGCTCCTCGTCGTCACCGCCGTCGTCGGAGTTGACGACCTGCAGCAGCAGGTTGGGCGAGCCGGTGCCGGGGCTGGTCACCGCGCCGCTGACGGCGTTGCTGGTCAGGTACGACGCCACCTGCGCCGGCGTGTACGACGGGTTGGCCTGCAGCACCAGCGCGGCGACGCCGACGACGTGCGGGGTGGCCATCGAGGTGCCGCTGATCGTGTTGGTCGCCGTGGTGCTGGTGTACCAGGCCGAGGTGATCGACGAGCCCGGCGCGAAGATGTCCAGGCAGCTGCCGTAGTTGGAGTACGAGGCGCGGGCGTCGGCGCTGGTGGTGGCGCCCACGGTGATCGCCGCGGCGACCCGCGCCGGCGAGTAGTTGCAGGCGGCGGCGCTGTCGTTGCCGCCAGCGATGCCGTAGGTGATGCCGGCGGCGATCGAGTTGCTGACCGCCGTGTCCAGGGTGGTGCTGGTGCCACCGCCGAGGCTCATGTTCGCCACGGCGGGCTTGATCGCGTTGCTGGTCACCCAGTTGATGCCGGAGATGACCCCGGCGGTCGTGCCGCTGCCCTCGCAGTCGAGCACCCGCACGCCGACGAGCTGCACCGCCTTGGCCACGCCGTACGTGGAACCGCCGACCGTGCCGGCGACGTGGGTGCCGTGGCCGTTGCAGTCGGTGGCGTTGCTGTCGCTGTCGACGAAGTCGTAGCCGCTGACGGCCCGGCCGCCGAACTGGCTGTGGGTGGTCAGGATGCCGGTGTCGATGATGTAGGCGTGCACGCTCGACGCCGTGTTCGGGTAGGTGTACGTGGTGCTCAGCGGCAGGCTGGCCTGGTCGATCCGGTCCAGGCCCCAGGTGGCGCCGGTCTGGGTGTCGGCGAGCGAGATGACCTGGTTCTGCTCCACGTACGCCACGGCCGGGTCGGCCGCGAGGCGCTGGGCGGCCCGCTCGGACATGGTCGTGGCGAAGCCGCGCACCACCTTCGAGTAGACCTCGTTCACCGCGCCGTCGTACTTGTCCGCCAGCCCGGCGGCCCTGTCCCGGACCGTGGCGGCCGTACCGTCCTTCAGGACGACGATGTAGCTGCCGGGTACGGCGGTCGCCGAGCCGGCCTGCCTGATGTCGCCGGTGGCCGGCGCGGCCACCGCGGGTGTGCCGAAGCCGACGATCGCGCTCAGCGCGAGCGCGACGGCGCCGGAGCCCGCCAGCCCACGTGATCCGATTCGGTGGAATTCCACTGTGTCTCCTCTGCCGGTGCCGGAATGCGCCGTCCCCGAACGGCTGATTCGGGGCACATTACTGGCCGGTAGATCGTCGGCGATAGATACCAGAGACACAATCTGAAAAAGGTTATGCCCGCACCGACAGGACCCATTCCACCCGCTATGACCTGTCACTTCATGAAAAGCGGCAGCCCGGGCACGACAAAAGCGCGCACCGCCGGGAGACCCGGCGGAACGCGTAACAGAAACGTATTACCGGGGCGGTACAAGGCCACGGCAAATATGCAGAATTGACCATGGATGGCACCCCGGGAATGGGCTGTGCGGACCCGTCCCCGGGGTGCCTGACCGACTACCCCTGCTGGGTGGGGCCAGCGGGACCGGACGAGCCGCGGGGGAACGAACTCGGCCTGTCGCTGGGGTTGCCGGACTGCTCGCCGGGGCGAGTGCTGGGCTGACCGCTCGGGCGGTCACCGTCGGGGAACGCGCTGCCGCTCGGGCGGGCGCTCGGGCTCCCGGACGGCTTGAGCCGGGCGCAGAACTTCTCCACCCGGTCGTGGTCCTTCTTGCCGGCCTGGCGGACCAGCTCACCGAAGCGCCGCTCCTCCAGCGCCTTGGTGCGGTGTGCCCGGTCGCCCCGGCCGCCGAAGTCGCGGCACAGCGCGGCGATGTCGAGCCGGGTGGCGGCCGAGCCGCTGGGCCGCGGCAGCGCGGAGCCGGACGGGATCGGGCGCGGCTGGGCGGACCCGGACTGCGCCGGGTGCGGCTGCGCGGACTTGCTGCTGTGCACGCCGGGCAGGTGCGAGCTGATCGGCTCGGGCAGCACACCGGCGTTGGCGGCCAGTGCGACACCCCCGACACTCGCGCAGGCGACGCCGGCGATGGCGGCGACCTTGATGGTCAGGATCTTGGCAATGGCGAGCTGAATCATGGAGGGTCTCCGGGCTGGGGATGGTGGCGAGTGACGAGCCGCGGTGAAGGCCGCCATCGCCGCCGACTCGCCGGCCAGCTCGGCCGGGTGGGCCGAGGCACTCGCCGCCGCCAGAAGCTCGGCGAGGCGGGGGTGGCCGGCGTTCAGCGTGGCCCGGTCACCCTGCAGAAACTGCTCCGCAGGTGGTCCGGTCCATGCGATCACGCCTCTCGTTGCTGCTCATCTCACCTCCTTAAGCGCCGGGGTCGTCGAAGTTGTCACACCTGTCCAAACGTTGGTGGGCAAGGGCGGACCGGAGCCGGCCGTTTCCAGCCGCCGGGCGAGCTGGCGCAGGCCCCGGTAGGCGGCGGTACGGACCGCCCCGGCGCGTTTGCCGAGAATCTTGCCGGCGGCCTGGGCGTCCAGGCCGAGGACGACCCGGAGCATCACCGCCTCGGCCTGATCCCGGGGCAGGGACGCGATCAGCGCCACGGCGGCATCCGTGGCGACGAGTTCGAGCGCCCGGTCCGCGGTCTCCTCCGGCGCGATCAGGTCGAGAAAGTGCTCGACCGACGCGCTGATCTGGGGCCGCCGCCGGGTGGCGCGCAGACTGTCCATCGCACGGTGCCTGGCCACTGTCGCCGTCCAGCCGCGAAAGCCGGCCCAGTCGCCGGCGAACGTGCCGAGATCACGGCTGATCTGCAGCCAGGCCTCGGAGGCGATGTCCTCGGCGTCCTCGCCGACCAGGACCCGCAGGTACCGGAGCAGCGCCGGCTGCTGGGTGCGATACAACAGCCGGAATGCGTCCTCGTCGCCGGACTGCGCTGCCCGCACCACGGCGTCGAGGTCCTCCGGTGCCACCATCCAACAACCTCCGCGCGGTAGGTCCTCAGGGGCAGGGTTCGACGCCCCCGTTCCTACAGCGCCGTAAGGCCGGAAAGTGTCACAGTGCCACCGCGGTCTCCGCAAGACCCACGGCGACAGCTACGTCGTCGCGCGGTCCAGCCAGGCGGAAAGCCAGTCGAAGGCCGGCGCCTCCATCGCCTGCCAGGTCTGGTCGTTGTGGCCCCCGCCGCTGACATAGGCCGTGGTCACCGACAGCGGCGGGCGGGCCAGCCGGGCCAGGGTGCGGGTGCCACGAAACGAGCCGCGGTCGGTACGGGAGCAGGCGAGGTAGAGCGCCGCGGCGGGGATCGGCAGATGCGCCAGGCGCCACGCGTCGTTGTTGGTGGTGTGTTCGCTGCCGTCGCCCACGGCGATTCCCGGGTCGGCGTAGCCGGAGAGGCTGGCCGCCGCGGCGTACCGGGTGGGATGGCGCAGCAACAGGTTGGTGGCGCAGAAGCCGCCGGCCGAGTAGCCGATCAGCCCCCAGCCGCCCCGGTCCGTGCGGATCCGGAAGTGGGCCGCGGCCGCGGCGGGCACGTCGACGGTGAGGAAGGTCTCGGCCCGCACCCCGCCGGCGAGGTCGGTGCACTCGGTGTCCAGCAAGGGGTTCGGCGTCTGGTACGGGAACAGCACGACCGTCGGCGCCATCCGTCCGGCGTCGATCTCGCTGTCCAGGTGCCGGGCGACGGCGAGCCGGCGCAGCCAGGAGACCGGCGAGCCGGGGTAGCCGTGCAGCGCCTCGACGACCGGGAACCGGGCCGCCGGTGCTCCGGCGTAGGCCGCCGGCAGGTAGACGTACATCGGCAGGACGAGCCCGCTGGCCCTGCCGTGCACGGTCAGCGCGACGACGCGGCCCTGACCCGCCCCGCCCGCGTCGTCGTCGGGGGCGTAGGTGTCCGGCGTCCCGCCGGTGCTGCCGCCGGCGCCGACCAGGGCCGACCAGCTGGTGTAGGTCTCGACCTGCCGGTTGACCCAGATCCCGGCGGCGGCCGCGGCGGTCACGAGGCACAGCGCGAACGCCGCCGCGCGGACCGGGATCCGCCGGCGGTCGGGCGCCGCGTCCCAGGTGAGCGCGAGCAGCACGGCGGCGACGATCGCCGCGGCGACCGCCAGCAGCTCAACGGCGCGGCTGTCCGGTGCCATGCCCACCTCCGGTCGGTGCGGCGCCGGGCCGGGGTCCGGCTGATTTCTGGTACGGGGCCAGCGCCGCCGGAGCCGCCAGCGGCGCCGGGATCCGCTGGCCGGCCCAGCGCAGTGCCGCCGTCGTCGCGGCGCCCCGGGCCGCGCGGACGACGGTCGTGTCCGTACCCGTGGGCATTGCCGGCCCCGCCGGACGACGGTCCGTGGCCAGCAGGGCCACCGCCCGGTAACGGGCGGGATCGGCGAGCAGGACCGCCCGGTCGAGGGCGGCCTGTCCGGCCGGAGTCACGAGGGCCCAGCTGTGTGCGGTCACCCGCAGGTCGGCGGCGAGTGCCCGGGGCAGCCGCGTCGCCAGGATGCCGGCGTCCCGCGCCCCGGCGGTCCGCAGACACACCAGGACCGCGTCCGGCGCGGCCGGCTGCCCGGCCCCGGCCTGGTCCTCGACCACGATGGCCGGATAGCGCCAGCCGGGATGCCGCAGGTATCCGGCCGGCACCACGACGACCGGCGGTGCGGCCAGGTGCCACTGCTGCCAGCCGTCCGGCTGCCAGGTGATGGTGACAGCCGCCCCGTCGTCCGCTCCCGCACGCTGTCCCAGCAGCGGGTCGAGGCGGCCCGGGACGGTCTGCCCGGCCGTGGTCCCCTCGTGGTGCGGGGCGAGCGCCGCCCACGAGGGATAGAAACCCTCCGAGGCGTTCACGGCGAGCCCCACGACGAGCAGCGCCAGCGCCTCGGTCAGCAGCACGCCGGCCGGGCGGATCAGGAACCGCTCCCGGCCGGTGCGCCGCCAGCCGTAGCCGGTGGCCACGACGGCGACGAGCAACGCGCAGACCGCCGCGGCGAGCAGCGGGACACCGGTCAATGACATGAGCCCACCCGCTCAGCCGTTCGGCAGGACCGCGTACGCGGCCTGAGCGATCAGTTCGTGGCCCCGGGCGCTGGGATGGTCACCGTCGCCGGCGAGCAGGTCGGTGGGATCGATGGAACCGTCCGCGCCCTTGAAGGCCGGGTAGGTGGGCACGTACACCGCGGTCGCACGCCGGGCGGCGGCCTGCAGCGCGCTGTTCGCATAGCGGGTGGCGGTCTCCGCGGCGGCCAGCCCGTCCCGGTCGTAGTCGGACCGGCCCACCGCCCCGTCCTCGACCACGTTCCAGTAACCGAACACGAGCACGTGGGCCGGCTGTGGGCCGGAGTGGATCGCCCGGATGCGCCGGACCGTGGCGGCCACGTCGTCGTCGATCCGGGTGGCGACGGCCACGTAGGAGGCGGTGTCCCGGGAACCCGTGAAGACCCCGGCCATGTCGTTCGCCCCCACCATGATGAGCACCACGGCCGCGGCGGCGAGCGGCGCCCGCAGGCTCGCCGCGCCGACCTGCCGCCGGACGTCCGCCGACGTGTAGCCGTTGTGGGCGAGGTTCACAGCCTGGGCGCCGGGGCTGACGAGTCCGGCGTACAGGTCGGGAAAGGGTGTGCAGTGACATGCCGTGCCCGCCGGCACCGAATCGCCCAGGGCGACCACGGCGATGCCCCCGGGCGGCGGATGCCGAAGCGACGGCGCCCACCCGGGCGGCGCCAGCAGGCTCACCCCCACGATGATCCAGACGGCGGCGGCCGCCGCCCGCCGGGCGCGCATCGTCAGCTCGCCGCGCGGGCGGTCACGCCGCGGGGCGCGCCGGCCGGGGCGGCGCCGGTGCTTGCGCCGCCCGGCAGGAAGGCCTCGGCGCGCAGCGCGGCGAGCGCGATCCGGGGCAGGTCCCGGGCGGTCGGGAAGCAGAGGTAGCGGGGCTGCCAGGTGGGCAGGTACTTGGCGTTGGCCCGGTACAGCGACTCGATCTGCCAGAAGCGCGACGCGGCCCGCAACACCTTGTGCCACAGCCGCAGCACCGGGCCCGCCCCGAGCTCCTCGGCCCGGGCGAAGACCGACCGCAGGACGGCGAAGTTCAGCGAGATGCGCCGGATGCCCGCCGCCGCGGCCGCCTCGATCGTGCTGACGATCATGAACTCGGTCAGGCCGTTCTCGGCCCGGCGGTCGCCACGCATCAGATCCAGCGACAGCCCGTCCGGCCCCCAGGGCACGAACTGCAGCACCCCGCGGATCCGCGACTCGCCGTCCCGGCAGATCGCCAGCAGGCAGGCGCCGTCCCGGGGGTCGCCGATGCGCGACAACGCCATCGAGAAGCCGCGTTCGACCGTACCGTCGCGGAACTCCGCCGCGGCCCGGACCACCGCGCCGAGCTCGGCGGGTGCCACGTCGCGCTGCCGGACGATCTGGCAGGTGTATCCGGCGCGGCCGATCCGGGCGACGGCCTGCCGGACCGAGCGCATGGCCCTGCCCTCCAGGGAGAAGTCTGCGACGTCCACCACGGCCTCGTCGCCGAGCTCGACGACGTCGAGGCCGCAGCGCCGGTACGCCGTGCCGCCGGCGTTGCCGCAGCCGAGCACGGCCGGGGTCCAGCCGTGCCGGAGGCTCTCGTTCAGCCAGGCGTTGATCGCCTCGGGCCACGCCGACCGCGCCCCGATCGGGTCGCCCGTGGCGAGGCTCACCCCGTTGATCACCCGGTGCGCGACCGCGGCGTGGTGTCCGGACGTCCACGCGAGCAGTTTGTCGGGGCGCAGCGCGAAGTAGCCGAGCGAGTCATCCGCGCCGTGGCGGTCCAGCAGCTCGCGGACCCGGACGTCGTCCTCCGCCGTGCGCGGCACCGCCGGCACCCCCGGGCGCAGCAGCAGAATGGTCGCGGCGGCGATCGCGAGCAGCCCGAACGTGCCGGTGGTCAGGCTGACGGCCTCCTCGCCCAGCGGGCGCTGGAACTGCACCGGCCCGGCGACACCGATCAGGCCGAGCAGGGATTCCTCGGCCCAGCTGAGCCACCCCGGCCGGCCGACCAGGTGATTGACCCGCACCGCGATCTCGACGAACCCCAGCAGGAAGCCCACCGCCGCGAAGCCGGCCAGGGCGACCGGGGCCCGCCACCGGTTCCGGGGATCGGCGACCGCGTGGAACCGGCCGCGCGTCGCGATCAACATCGCCAGCAGCAGCGCCGAGACCACCGCCGCGCCGATGTCGAGCCCCTTGACCACGTGCAGCACCACGCTCGCACCCGCGAGGGCGACGGCGAGCTGCCACGCGCGGTGCTTGCCGCGGCGCAGCCCCGCACCGAGATAGATCAGCAACGCGCCCGCCGCGGCCGTCGCGGCCCGCGCCGACAGGATGCCGGCCATCGGCACGAACTCCAGCAGCACCGGCAGCCGGCCGTGCCGGGGCGGAAGCACCGCGGTGAGCACGTCGAAGAGCCCGGCCAGCTGCACCAGCCTCGCCACGGCGCTGCGGGAAAGCGATGACCGCGAAGGCCACGGCTGGGCGGCCGGAGCCGGCTCTCGGGAGCTCCACATGCCCGTCATAGTTTGCCCACAGGCTTGACGAAACCGGAGTACCGGCTGTGAATCTGCTGCGTTGACGGAATATAAGCATGAATCAGGAATTCGGTGCATAACATCGGAGGTTCGGGCCGGTCGAGGGGGTTGCGGACATGTCGAACACACCGGTGGCACCGTCGACGCGTCGCCGCCTGTGGCGGGATCTGCCGGTCGGTGTGAAGATCACCGCGGCCGTCCTGGTGACGCTGCTGGTCGCCACGCTGGCCACGCTGGCGGCGCTGAGCCGCACGGGTGACGTGCGCTCCGCGGGCAAGGCGATCTACACCAGCAACGTCAAGCCGCTGGTGGTCGCGTCGAACCTGCGCGACGCCTTCCGGCTGCTGCGCCTGGACCTGAACGCGATGACGATCCTCAAGCCCGGCTCCGAGGCGATGACCAAGAAGGCCGCCCTGGTCGAGCAGGACATGGCGGCGCTGGAGACGTTGACGGAGGAATACCGCGGCCAGGCCGCCGACGCCGGCGTGGTCGCGAACTTCACCGAGCAGCAGAACACCTACTTCGATCTCGTCCGCGAGCAGATGCTGCCGGCGGCGCTGGGTGGCGACGTCGCGAAGTACGTCAACGTCAAGGACGGCGCGGCCGACGCACCGTACGAGGCATGCAAGGCCCTGCTGATCGACATGGCCACGGCGGAGTCCGCGGAGGCCGCCACCCGGGTGACCGAGCTGGACGACAAGTACCGCGAAGCGGTGGTCTTCTCCCTCGCCGGCGTCGCCGTCGCGGTGGTCATCGGCCTGTTCCTCGCGTTCTCGGTGTCCCGGGGGATCAGCCGGCCGCTGCGGCAGATCTCCACCGCCCTGGGCCGGGTCGCCGAGGGCGACCTGACCACGGAGGTTCCGGACCCCGGCACGCGCGACGAGGTCGGCGCGATGGCCCGGGCGCTGCGCCAGACCCTCTCGGCGATGCGGGGCAGCGTCGCCCGGGTCCTCGGCCAGGCCGGCCAGCTCGCCACGGCGGCCGGCGCGCTGACCGAGGTGGCGAACCGGATCGCGGCCGGCGCCACGATCACCGCGGCCCGCTCCGCGACCGCCTCGGCCAGCGCGAACGAGGTGACCGCGAGCGTGAGCACCGTGGCGGCGGCCAGCGAGCAGATGAACGCGGCGATCGCCGAGATCGCCCGCAGCGCGGCCAGCGCCGTGGAGGTCGCTCAGCAGGCGCTGAGCACCGCCGTCCGGACCAACGGCTCGGTGGCGGCGCTCGGCACGGCCAGCGTCGAGGTCGGCGACGTGGTCAAGGTGATCAACGGCATCGCCGAGCAGACCAACCTGCTGGCCCTGAACGCGACCATCGAGGCGGCCCGCGCGGGAGAGGCGGGCAAGGGCTTCGCGGTGGTCGCCACGGAGGTCAAGGACCTCGCCCAGGAGACCGCCGGCGCCACCGGCGAGATCACCAGCAAGATCACTGCCATCCAGTCCAGCAGCGCGGAGGCGGCGCGGGCCCTGGAGGAGATCAGCGAGATCGTCGAGCAGATCAACCAGCACCAGACCACAGTGGCCTCGGCGGTGGAGGAGCAGACCGCCACCACCAACGAGATCAGCCGCAGCGTGGGCGAGGCGGCCACCGGCATGGAGCACATCGCACACAGCATCGCCGACCTCTCCGGCAACGCCGACGAATCCAACGCCGGCGCCGCCATGGCCGCCGACGCCGCCCGCGAACTTGTCATCCTCGCCCGCGAGCTCAACGACTCCGTGACCCACTTCCGCGTCTGAGCCCACTGCTCTTTTCCGCGTGCCCGGGCGTAACTTGTTGAAGAGCAGGTCGTCCCTCCAGCATCCAGCGGCGAGGAGTCATCGATGAACCAGCTGATCAACGACCCGGCGAACGTGGTGACGGACGCGCTCCGCGGCATCGCCGCGGCCCATCCCGAGCTTCGCGTCGACCACGAGAACCGCATCGTCTACCGCGGCGACGCCCCGGTCCAGGGCAAGGTAGGCCTGGTCTCCGGCGGCGGGTCCGGGCACGAACCGCTGCACGCCGGGTTCGTCGGCCCCGGCATGCTGGACGCGGCCTGTCCCGGGGAGATCTTCACCTCGCCGGTGCCGGACCAGATCATGGCGGCGACCAAGGCCGTCGACGGCGGCGCCGGGGTGCTGCACATCGTCAAGAACTACACCGGCGACGTCATGAACTTCGAGATGGCCGCCGAGATCGCCGCCGCGGAGGCCGGCGTCACCGTCACCGCCGTGGTGACCGACGACGACGTGGCGGTGCAGGACAGCCTGTACACCGCCGGGCGCCGCGGGGTCGGCGTGACCGTGCTGGTCGAGAAGATCGCCGGCGCCGCCGCCGACCAGGGCCGGTCGCTGCCCGAGGTCGCCGACATCGCCCGCAAGGTCAACGCGAACGGCCGCAGCATGGGCGTGGCGCTCAGCTCGTGCACGGTCCCGACCGCCGGAAAACCCACGTTCGACCTGCCGGAAGGCCAGATGGAGGTCGGCATCGGGATCCACGGCGAGCCCGGCCGCCGCCGCGTGCCGCTGGCGCCGGCCGCCGAAATCGCCGAGATGCTGGTCAGCCCGATCCTCGGCGACCTCGACTTCACCGGCGGCGACGGCGTGATCGCCTTCGTCAACGGCATGGGCGCCAGCCCGCTGATCGAGCTGTACATCGTGTACAACGAGGTCGCGGCGATCCTCGGCAAGGCGGGAATCACGATCGCCCGATCCCTGGTCGGCCCGTACATCACCAGCCTCGACATGGCCGGCTGCTCGGTCACCCTGCTCAAGGCCGACGACGAGATGCTGCGGCTGTGGGACGCGCCGGTGCGGACCCCGGCCCTGCGGTGGGGCGCATGACCGCCTGCGGCCTCGCGGGCGAGGGCATGCGAACGGAGAGCCCAGCATGACCGCCTGCACCGAGCGGCACCCACCCGCACCTGCGGACGACCTCGCAGGCGAGGGCCGGCAGGGCACGCGAGAGGAGAGCCCAGCATGACCGCCTGCACCGAGCGGCACCCACCCGCACCTGCGGACGACCTCGCAGGCGAGGGCCGGCTGGGCACGCGAGAGGAGAGCCCGGCATGACCGGCTCGGTGGACACGGCGGCGCTGACCGCGTGGGTGCGGGAGTTCGGCCGGCTGATCGCGTCCGGCAAGGACACGCTGACCGAGCTCGACGCCGCGATCGGCGACGCCGACCACGGCGCCAACATGGACCGCGGGATGACCGCGGTCCTCGCCATGCTCGACGCGGAGGCGCCCGGCACCCCGGCGGACGTGCTCAAACGTACGGGGATGACGCTGGTGAGCAAGGTCGGTGGCGCCAGCGGCCCGCTCTACGGGACGGCGTTCCTGCGCATGGCGGCGGCGGCCGGCGGCGCCGACGTGCTCGACGCGCAGGGGTTCGCCAAGGTGCTGCGGGCCGGCCTCGACGGCGTGGTCGCCCGGGGCAAGGCCGAGGCCGGCGACAAGACGATGGTCGACGCGCTGTCCCCCGCGGTCGACGCCCTCGACGGCGCGCTCGGCGCCGGCCGGCCGCTCGGCGAGGCGGTGCGGGCGGCGGTCCGGGCCGCCGAGCAGGGCCGCGACGCGACGATTCCGCTGGTGGCCCGGAAGGGCCGCGCCAGCTACCTGGGCGAGCGCAGTGCCGGCCACCAGGACCCGGGAGCGACCTCGGTGACGCTGCTGCTCACCGCCGCGGCGACCGCGCTGAGCGGAACCTGACGGCGATGGTCGGCCTGGTGGTGGTGAGCCACAGCCACGCCCTGGCCCGGGCCGCGGTGGCACTCGCGGCCGAGATGGTGCCGGACCGGCAGGTTCCGATCTTCCTCGCCGCCGGGCTGGACGAGACGACGTTCGGCACCGACGCCGTCGCCATCACCGAGGCCATGGCCTCGGCGGACCAGGGCGACGGCGTGGTCGTGCTGATGGACCTGGGCAGCGCCGTCCTCTCCGCCGAGCTCGCGCTCGACCTGCTGGCCGACGACCTGCGCGACCGAATCGTGCTCTGCCCGGCACCGCTCGTCGAAGGCCTGGTCGCCGCTGTGGTGGCCGCCGCCGGCGGCGCCGGGCGCGATGAGGTCGCCGCCGAGGCCACCGCGGGCCTGGCCGGCAAGCAGTCCCACCTCGGCCCGCCACCCACCACCGGCCCACCGCCCGCCGGTGCCGGCCCACCACCCGCCGCCGGCCCACCGTCCAGCGACAGCACGCCATCCGTCGCCGGTTCGCCGCCCAACGGCGACGGGCCGTCGGCCACACGTGACCGTGACCAATCGGCACGGCCTGCACGCGCGGCCGGCCGCCCGGCTGGTGGCGCGGGCGCGGGCGTTCGACGCGCGGGTGGAGATCCGCAACGCCGGCACGGGATCGGCGTGGGTGCCGGCGTCGAGCCTGTCGAGGGTCGCGACCCTGGGCGTGCTCAACGGGCATCAGATCGAGGTACGCGCATCGGGCCCGCAGGCCCGGGAAGCCGTCGACCAGATCGTGGCGCTGGCCGGCCGCGAGTTCGACGAGATCGACAGCGCTGCCCCCGTACCGGAAAGGTCGGCGACCGGCCCGACCGGCCCGACCGGCCCGACCAGCCCGACCAGCCCGACCGGCCCGACCAGCCCGACCGGCCCGACCAGCCCGACCAGCCCGACCAGCCCGACCGGCGGGACTGGCGGGACTAGCGGGACCGGCCCGACCGGCGGGATCGGCACGGCCAGCGGGGCCGGCCCGACCACCGGGACCAGCACGACCACCGGGACCAGCACGACCACCGGGACCAGCACGGCCAGCGGGGCAGGCGGGTGGCCGGCGTCACCGGGGATCGCCATCGGGCCTGCCTGGCATCCGGCCGTGGCGCCGCCCGCCATTCCCGACGTCCCCGCCGGCGAGCCGGCGCTGGAGCGGCAGCGGATCGACGACGCGCTCGCGGCCGTCCGGAGCGACCTGGAGCAGTTCCGCGCCGGGACGGCCCGCGACGCCGGGGAATCCGCCGCGGCGATCTTCGACGCGCACCTGCTGCTACTCGACGATGTCGACCTGCTCGCCGAGGTGCGGTCCCGGATCGACGCCGGCGAGGCCGCGCCGCGGGCCTGGTCGGCCGCCACCCTCCGGGTCGCCGGCGAGTTCGAGGCACTCGCCGACCCGTACCTGAAGGCCCGGGCGGCCGACGTCCGCGCGGTCGCCGATCAGGTGCTGCGGGTCCTGCTCGGTACGCCCGGCGCTGTGACACCGGGTCCCGGCACGGTGACACCAGGTCCCGGCGGGGTGACACCAGGTCCCGGCGCGGTGACACCAGGTTCCGGCGCGGTAGCACCGGGCTCCGGCGTGCTGGTCGCCGCTGATCTCACCCCGGCCGAGGCGGCCGGCCTCGACCCCGGGCGGGTCGCCGGTGTTCTGCTGGCCTTCGGCAGCCCCACCGCGCACAGCGCGATCCTGCTGCGGACCCGCGACATTCCCGCGGTCGTCGGCGCCGGGCCTGCGGTGCTCGACATTCCGGACGGTACGCCGGTCGGCCTGGACGGTGGCACCGGCGAGGTGCTCGTGGCCCCGCCGGAGCAGATGTTGGCGGCGCTGCGCGAACGAGCCGCCGAACAGGCGTCGCGCCGGGCCCGGGCGGCCGGTCGGGCCTCGGCGCCGGCCGTGACCCGCGACGGCTTGCCCATCGCCGTCGGCGCGAACGTCGGGTCGCTCGCGGACGCGCGCGCCGCCGCGGACAGCGGTGCCGACCTGGTCGGGCTGATCCGCACCGAGTTCCTGTTCCTGGACCGCGACGCGGCGCCGGAGGTCGACGAGCAGGAGGCCGTGCTGCGGGAGATCGCGGAGGCATTCGGCGGTCGGCGGCTCACCGTGCGCACGCTCGACGTCGGCGGCGACAAGCCGTTGCGGTATCTGCCGGCGGCGGCCGAGCAGAACCCGTTCCTGGGTGTCCGCGGCCTGCGCTATGCGCTCCGGCATCCGAAGCTGCTCGCCGACCAGTTGCTGGCCGTGGCCCGGGTCGCCCGCGACGTGCCGGTCAGCCTCATGTTCCCGATGGTCAGCACGGTGGACGAGGTGCTGCACGCCCGCCGGATGCTCGGCGACGCGATCGCGCTGGCGGGCGGGGCCGAACCCGCCGGCCTGCGGGTCGGGATCATGGTGGAGGTGCCGGCCGCCGCGCTCAAGGCCGCCGCGTTCGCGCCCTACGTCGACTTCTTCAGCATCGGGACGAACGATCTGACCCAGTATGCGCTGGCGGCCGAGCGCGGCAACGCGGCGCTGGCCGCCTTGGCCGACGGCCTGGACCCGGGCGTGCTTTGGCTGATCGACGCGGTCTGCCGGGGCGCCGGCGAGCGGATCTCCGTCGCGGTCTGCGGCGAACTGGCCGGCGACGAGGCCGCCACTCCCCTGCTGGCCGGGCTGGGCGTGCGCGAGCTGAGCGTGGCACCACGGACCGTTCCGGCGATCAAGGAAGCCGTCCGCGCCGTCGACCTGGCCGATGCCACGGCGACAGCGCGGGCCGCGCTGGATCTGCCGGACGCCGCCGCCGTCCGCGCGTTGCTCACCGCCGGGACGGTCGATCAAGCGGCCGCCTCCCGCACCTAGGCCGGCCAGTTCCACCCCTCGACGGCCATTACTCCGGCTCGGGGCGCGCCACGACGAGATGCACCTCGATCGGTGCCGCGATGGCACCGGCCGCGTCCACGAACGGCGCCAGCGCGGTCCGGCAGTCCTCGACGATCCGGTCGCGGACGTCCCGGTCCAGCCGGTCGGCGAGGGGCAGCAGCTCGACGGCCAGGAAGGTGTCGACCGAGTCCAGCCGGGTCGCGCCGAGCCAGGTGTCGAACACCTCGACCCGCAGCCCGGCCGCGTCGACCAGGTGATGGAGCTCATCCGGCTCGCCGACCGCGAAGTAGGCGCCGAGCAGGTCCACCGCCTCGCGACCGGCGTGCCGCGCGACGACGTCCGCCAGCGCCCGGTAGCCGGGGCTGGCGGCAAGCCGGCCGGGCACCTGCACCGCGACCCGGCCGCGTACCCCCGCGACCCGGGCCATCTCCCGCAGCGCCGCCATCCGGTCGCCGAAGAACATCAGCCCGGCCTGCGACAGCACCAGGTCGAACGAGGCATCGCCGAACGGCAGCGCGCAGGCGTCGCCGTGCTGCCAGCGCAGGTCCGGCCGGATCCGGCGGGCCACCGCGAGCATCGAGGTGTTCAGGTCCACGCCGACCACCTCGCCGGCGGCCCCGGCCAGGTCTGCCGCGGTGCGGGCCACCACTCCGGTGCCGCACGCGACGTCCAGGACCGCCTGGCCCGGCGTCACCGCCACGGTGTCGACCAGGCGCCGCGCCCACGCGGCGAACAGCGCGGGCACGAACGTGCTCTCGTAGAACTCGGCCGCCTCCGCCGACAGCTGGTACCTCACCCCGGCCATTGAAACCTCACCCACCTCGACACGAATGCGACGCGACGACAAAGCTCGTTCAGCCCAGGCAAGCAGCCGGCGGCCGGCCGCGAAAGTTTGAAAAGCGAACTTCCGCCGGGCCGCCGGGCAGCGGATGGTGGGGGGATGCGGGGTTACGGCCAATACTGTCCCATCGCGCTGGCCGCCGAGATCTTCGCCGAGCGATGGACGCCGATCATCATCCGCAACCTGTACCTGGGCTGCGGCCACTTCAACGAGATCCTGGACGGCGCGCCGGGCCTGCCCCGCAGCGTGCTGTCCCAGCGGCTGCGCTCGCTGCACCACGCCGGTGTGATCGAACGCCACCGGGCCGGCCGGTCCACGGCGTACGCGCTGAGCCCCAGCGGCGCCGAACTCGCGCAGGTCTGCCTGGAACTCGGCGCGTGGGGCGCCCGCTGGCGTACGGTCCGTCCCGAGGACCAGGATCCCTACCTGGCTCTGTGGATGCTCTCCCGGATGATCGCCCCGGAGACGCTGCCGCGCCCGCGGATCGTCGTGCTCTTCCACATCACCGGGCGGCCGCTGCCCAACCGCTTCTGGCTGGTGCTGTCGGCCACCGGCAACGAGGTGTGTGCACAGGCACCGGGCTTCGCCGAGGACGGCCAGGTCAGCACCGACACGGCCGGCCTGATCCGCTGGTACGCCGGCGAGACCAGGCTCGCCGTGGCCCAGCGGGCGGGCGCGATGTCGGTGACCGCGCCGGCCTGGCTGGTCCGGCAGCTGGCCGGCTGGGGGCGGCTGAACCCGTATGCCGTTGATTCATCGGTCGGGGAACCATAGGTTCGAGGTATGGGTCCGGTCTTCCGTCTCGACGAGGCGGTCGCCGACGTCTATGGGGATCTCCGGCTGACCCCCGTGCTGCGGCGCCTGCTGCGGCACACCGGCCGGCTGACCGGCTCGGTGGCCGGCAGCGTGTCGCTGATCGACGCCGATCGCGGCTGCTACGTCAAGGCCGCCGAGTACGGCGTCTCCTGCCGGCTCGGCCAGTCGTTCCCGCTGGACGAGGGTGCCACCGGCCGCGCGTTCGGCAGCCGCCGGCCGGTGCTGATCCCGGACTACGGCCGGCTGCGGGCGGGTCATCTGGCCGTGGCGCATCCGGCGCGGCGGGGCCCGGCGACGGCGGTGCCGATCTGGTGGCGCGGCGACGTGATCGCGGTCAGCGTCTCGTTCGGCCCGGCGGCCGGCGCCCTCTCGCCCCGCGCCGTCGACGAGCTGGAGGCGCTGGCCCAGTCCGCGGCCGCGGCGATCGTCGAGGCGGGCCGGCGCGACCCGGCGCTCGCCGCGCTGATCAAGCGGCGCTTCACCGCTTCGGTGGGCGCGCCCGCCGCCCGGGCCGGGCCGCCGTTCACCCCGCGCGAGGCCGAGGTGCTCGAGCTGCTGCGGCAGGGCCTGACCTACCGCGAGATGGCGCGCCGGCTCGGGCTGTCGGCCAAGACCGTGGAGAAACACGTCGGCGCGATCATGCGCAAGACCGGCGCCTCCAACCGTACGACCGCCGTGGTCACCGCCCTGGACAACGACTGGATGGGGAATCTCCCCCATACCGCCGCCCGCCCCCGGGGGTCTTGACTGGCGCTGTGCCCGTCGTCTCCATGAAGGACATCCTCGACCGTGCCCTGGCCGCGCGGTACGGGGTGGCCGCCTTCAACATCGTCAACGACCTGACCATCGAGGCCGTGCTGGCCGCCGCCGTGGCGGAACAAGCGCCGGTCATCCTGCAGACGTCGGTGAAGACCGTCCGCATGTACGGCCGGCGCCAGCTGCACGACATCTTCCAGACCCTCGCGCGCGACGTGGCAGTACCGGTGGCCCTGCACCTGGACCACTGCCCGGACCGCGCGGTGATCTCCGACTGCCTGCGGGGCGGCTGGAACTCGGTGCTGTTCGACGCGCACGAGCTCACCGTGGCGGAGAACCTGCGGCAGACCACCGAGGTGGTGGCCGAGGCCCGCCGCACCGGCGCGCACGTCGAGGGCGAGATCGAGGGCATCCAGGGCGTCGAGGACGACGTCGGCTCCGACGACGCCACCGTGGTGCAGAGCCTGGAGGTCGCGGCCGATTTCATCAAGCGCACCGGCGTGGACTGCTTCGCCCCGGCCATCGGCAACGCGCACGGCCAGTACAAGCGGGCCCCGGTGCTGAACGCCCAGCGGGTCAGCGACCTGGTCGCGGCCACCGGCGTCCCGATGGCCCTGCACGGCGGCACCGGGCTGTCCGACGAGCAGTTCACCGACCTGATCGCCCGGGGCTGCGCGAAGGTCAACATCTCCACGGCGCTCAAGGAGACGTACCTGAAATCCGGCCTGGACGCCCTGCGGGAGGCCGCCGAGCGCGACAAGTGGGACCCGCCGACGCTGTTCAAGCACCAGCGGGCCGCGGTCGTGGACATGGCGCGGCGGCACATCCGGCTGTTCGGCGGGTCGGGACGAGCGTGGTGACCGCCCTGGTCTTCGACTGCGACGGTGTGCTCGCCGACACCGAGCGGGACGGCCACCTGCCGGCCTTCAACGCCACGTTCGAGCAGTTCGGGCTGCCCGCCCGGTGGAGCGAGGACGACTACGCCGGGAAGCTGAGGATCGGCGGCGGCAAGGAACGGATGGCGTCGCTGTTCGCCGAGCCGGCGTTCGCCGCCGCCGTGGGCGACGCCGACCGGACCGAGCTGCTGCTCACCTGGCACCGGGCCAAGACCGCGGCCTTCACCCGG
>NZ_QHHV01000115.1:0-65946 GCF_003947245.1 Actinoplanes sp. ATCC 53533
CGGGAAAGCGATGTGCGAGTTCGGCGAGATCTGAATCAGCGGCACGATGCTGAAGAAGTTCATCACCAGGATGAAGCAGAAGAGCGTCGTGAGGTAGGGCGCGAAAGCGACGCCGCGCGGCCCGATCATATCGACAGAGATGTTGTTACGCACGAATCCGTAGAGGCTCTCGGCGAGCCACTGCTTCTTCGTGGGCACCAGCTGCGGCTTCCGGTACGACACCAGGAAGTAGATGATGATCAAGGCAACGGCCACCCAGACCAGCAGTGTGATCTTGGTGAACCAGTACGTGTCGTGCGCGCCCCACGGCAGGATGCTGGGCAGGTAGAAGTCCTCGACGCTGGGCGGGAACTCCGCTGCGAGGACCGTCGACTGACCGATCACCGTAGCCCTTTCCTGTCAGGCGCCGAGACGGCGCACAATGAGGTAGACACCGCCGGCGATGCCAATGACGGCGCCGATGCCGGCGAAGATGCCCTTGGTTCCGACGTAGTGGTCGACCAGCCAGCCGATGCCACCCCAGACCAACATGCCCCCGAGGAGATAGCTGACCGCCGTCATGCCCATGCCCGTATCGGGCGGGTTCTGACCGTCGTCGCCGCGGGGGTTGCTGGGAGGTTCTTGACCGGTCATGACGGCCCGAACGATATCAGCCGGCAACACGAAGCTAAGCGGGACCCCCCGCACAACCGCAGTTGTCCAGGCGTCAGGGGTCTCGCAACTCGCCAACACGGTACTCCTCCGCCGCCAGAACGGGACAACTTTGCCGTGCGACAGTCACCGATTCGTGGTAGACGCCCCGGAAAAGCAGCACTGACCAGTCGAAACTCCGGTGCCGAAGATCACTTGGAGAGGCTGGTGCGGGCCACCCACCAGATCTGCACGGCCGTCCAGCCGAGCACGCCGGCGACGACCCCCCAGCCCATCGCGACCCGACCCGGCCACTCCGAGGAGATCACAAAAGCCAGGATCACGCCGAGCAACGAGTACTTCACCACGTAGGTCAGCAGCCCCAGCGGCATCAGCAGCGCGGGCCGCACGGTGTCCGCCCAGGCGATCACCAGGGTCGACATCGTGAAGCTGACCGTCACGATGGCCACACCGGCCGCCGCACCCGCCGCGGCCAGGCCGCCGCCGGCGAGGAAGCCGACCGACGCGGCGCAGATCATCAGCGCCACCGAGAAGGCCGTCAGGAAGGGCAGGTGCTCGACCCGCCAGCGCGGGTCCTCCGGCAGCGGCGGCAGGTCGGGCAGGGGGCGGTCGTCGTCGAGGTCGTCCCGGCCGCCGTCGGCCTGGGCCGGCACCACGCGGTCCGCGGAATCGTTCACGCCGGTCATACGGTGCCTTTCTCTGGCAGGCCCCGCACTCGCAGGCTCGCACCGGTGCGGTCGGTCATACCCCCACCTCGGCCCGGTCGTATGCCGGGAAGCGCCGGACGAGCTCGGCCGCCTCGTCGGCGACCGCGCGCAGCCCCGTCGCGCCGCCCGTCGAGGCCGGGTCCGCTCGCACGGCCGCCGCGATCAGGCCGGCGATCTGGCGCATCTCGCCCTCGCGCATCCCCTGCGTGGTGACGCTCGGGGTGCCGACCCGGATGCCCGACGCGGTCGCCGGCGGCTCCGGGTCGTACGGGATGGCGTTCTTGTTCAGCGTGATCCGGGCGCGGTCGCAGCGCCCCTCGGCGTCGCGGCCGCTGACCCCGACGTCGCGCAGGTCGACCAGGGCCAGGTGGGTGTCGGTGCCGCCGGAGACGGGACGCATGCCCTCGGCGGACAGCCCGGCGGACAGCGCCTGGCTGTTCTTGACCACCTGGCCGGCGTACGAATGGAAGCCGGGCAGCGCCGCCTCGCGCAGGGCGACGGCCTTCGCGGCGATGGTGTGCATCAGCGGACCACCCTGAGTGAACGGGAAGACGGCCTTGTCGATACGCGCGGCGAGCTCCTCACGACACAGGATCATGCCGCCCCGCGGTCCGCGCAGCACCTTGTGGGTGGTGCAGGTGACGACATCGGCATGCGGTACGGGCGACGGGACGGCCCGGCCGGCGACCAGGCCGATGAAGTGCGCCGCGTCCACCATCAGGTAGGCGCCGACCTCGTCCGCGATGTCGCGGAAGGCCTTGAAGTCGATCAGCCGCGGATACGCCGTCGCGCCGCAGACGATCAGCTTGGGCCGGTGCGCCTGGGCCAGGTCGCGGACCTCGTCGTAGTCGATCAGCTCGGTGTCGCGGCGCACGGTGTATCCGACCGGATGGAACCACTTGCCGGAGAAGTTGACCCGGCTGCCGTGGGTGAGGTGACCGCCGTGCGGCAGCCCCATGGCCAGCACGGTGTCCCCCGGCTGGATCAGCGCCGCGTACGCCGCCATGTTCGCCGACGAGCCCGAGTGCGGCTGGACGTTCGCGTGCTCGGCGCCGAACAGCTCCTTCGCCCGGTCGATCGCCAGCTCCTCGGCGCGGTCCACCTCGGCGCAGCCGCCGTAGTAGCGCCGGCCCGGATAGCCCTCCGCATACTTGTTGGTCAGCGTCGAGCCGAGCGCCGCGAGCACCGCCGGTGAGGTGAAATTCTCGCTCGCGATGAGCTGGAGCCCGCCGCGCTGCCGTTCGAGCTCGCCGAGGATCACCTCGGCGATCTCCGGATCCTCGTGCTCGAGCGCGGCGAAGTCGGGACCCCAGAAAGTCTCCATGGTGCGCTCCCCCAGATTCAGCCGGCGACGCTGCCGGAATCGAGCATATGGCTTATGGGCCCCTACCTGCGGGCACAGTGGTGGTATGCGTTGTCTCGTCACGGGCGCCACCGGGTACATCGGCGGTCGCCTGGCTCCCCGGCTGCTCGACGCCGGCCACCGCGTCCGCTGCCTTTCCCGCAGTGCCGCCCGGCTCCGGGACGTGCCGTGGGTCGGCCGCGCCGAGGTGGTCGAGGGCGACCTGTCCGACCCCGCCACGCTGCCGGCCGCGTTCGCGGGCGTCGACGTCGCCTACTTCCTGGTGCACTCGCTCGGGCAGCGCGACTTCGAGCGCGTCGACCGCGAGGCGGCGCGCAACTTCGCGGTCGCCGCCAAGGCCGCGGGGGTCGGCCGGATCGTCTACCTCGGCGGCCCCGAGCCGCCGCCCGGCGAACACCCCTCGGCCCACCTGCGCTCGCGCGCGGAGGTGGCGCGGATCCTGCTGGCCAGCGGGGTGCCCACGGCGGTGCTGCGGGCCCCGGTGATCATCGGATCGGGCTCGGCCTCCTTCGAGATGCTGCGCTACCTGACCGAGCGGCTGCCGATCATGATCACCCCGCGCTGGGTGCGGAACCGGATCCAGCCGATCGCCGTACGCGACGTGCTGCGGTACCTGATCGGCGCCGCTACCCTGCCGGCCGAGGTCAACCGCGGCTTCGACCTCGGCGGCCGGGACGTGCTGACGTACCTGGAGATGATGCGCCGCTACGCCGAGGTCGCCGGCCTGCGCCGGCGGATCATCCTGCCGCTGCGCCCGCTGAGCCCCTGGCTGTCGGCGCACTGGGTCGGCGCGGTCACGCCGGTGCCGAATGCGATCGCCCGGCCGCTGGTCGCCAGCCTGATCCACGAGGCCTTCGCCCGGGAGCACGACATCGCCGAGTACATCCCCGACGAGGGCCTGCTGGGCTTCGACGAATCGGTGCGGCTGGCGCTCGGCAAGATCCGCGACGCGAACGTGGAGACCCGCTGGTCGAACGCGGTCGGCCGGGACGCCGCCGCCGAACCGCTGCCCAGCGACCCGGAGTGGTCCGGCGGCAGCGTCTACGTCGACGAGCGCACCCGCGAGGTCGCCGCGCCGCCCCGGGCGCTGTGGCGGGTGATCGAGGGCGTCGGCGGCGAGCACGGCTGGTACTCCTTCCCGCTGGCCTGGACGGTGCGTGGCTGGCTGGACCGGCTGGTCGGCGGGGTCGGCCTGCGCCGCGGCCGGCGCGACCGCGACCACCTGCTGGTCGGCGAGGCGCTGGACTGGTGGCGGGTCGAGGAGATCAGGCCGGGTGAGCTGCTGCGGCTGCGCGCCGAGATGCGGGTGCCGGGCCGGGCCTGGCTGGAGATGTCGGCGGAGCCCGGCCCGGACGGCACCAGCGTCTACCGGCAGCGGGCCATCTTCGTGCCGCGCGGGCTGGCCGGGCACGCGTACTGGGCGAGCGTGCTGCCGTTCCACGGGGTGATCTTCAGCGGCATGGCCCGCAACATCGCCAACCAGGCGACCCGCTAGCGCGCGGCGCGGCCCAGGCGGTCGCGGACGGCCAGCCAGTCCTCGGTATCCGGGGGTGTCCGCACGATGATCGTGCCCGCCCCGGCGTCGTCCAGCCGGTGCAGGGCCGCGTACAGGTCGGCGGCGTACTCCCGCGGGTCGGCGCTGAGCACCTCGGCCGCGTCGAAATTGTCGGCCGTCTCATAGCTCAGCACCGCGACCGGGGCCGCCAGGCCGCCGCGGTCGACGGCCTGGACGTCATCGACCAGCAGCACCGTCGCCTTAGGGGCGTAATGCCGCCGGCTCATGCCGGGGGCATTGCGCGCCGCGCCGTCGGCCACCGCGTCGGGCAGCGCGATCGCGCCGGTCACCTCGCGCAGCGCCCGCAGGGCCAGCGCGCCCGGGCGCAACAGCGTCGGCGTGGGTGTGGTCAGGTCGAGCACCGTCGACTCGATGCCCCACGAGGCCGGGCCGCCGTCCAGCACCAGCGGCACGTCGGGCAGGCTGCGCAGCACGTGCCCGGCGGTCGTCGGCGAGATGCCCTCCGACCGGTTCGCGCTCGGCGCCGCCAGCGGCAGCCCGGAGGCCTCCAGCAGCCGCAGCGCGACCTCGTGCGCGGGCACCCGGATCGCGATCGTCGGAGTCGGCGCCCCCACCTGCGGCAGGTGCTCCGCGCGCTCGACGACCAGCGTCAGCGGGCCCGGCCAGAACTGGGCGGCCAGCTCGTTCGCCGCGTCGGGCCACTCCCGGGCCAGCGCGCGGGCCGCCGCCACGTTCGCCACGTGCACGATCAGCGGATTCCAGGACGGGCGGTTCTTCAGGCGGTAGACCTCCGCGATCGCCTTCACCGAGAAGGCGTGCGCGCCGAGGCCGTACACCGTCTCGGTGGGGAACGCGACCACGGACTCGCGCCGCAGCAGGTCGACCGCCCGGCGCAGGCCGTCGGCGTTCGGTTCGACGATCGTCACGCGGGCCTCGGCGCTCCCGGCAGCAGGGCGTCCACGAAGGCGTACAGCGCCTCGTCGATGTCGTCGGCGATGCGCTGGAAGGTCTGGTCGCCCCGGCCCCACGGGTCGTCGAGGTCGTCGCCGGACTGCGGCTCCGCCTCGCCGCGGTGCTCGTTGATCGCCGCGACCAGGGCGGTGGCCCGGGCGGCGAACGTCTCCGGCTCGGTGCCGGCCGGCGGCAGCGACGTGGTCTCGATGTCGCGCAGCAGCCGGCCCAGGTGGCCGAGGACGAACGTGCGAGCGGCCGCACCGGGCACCAGGGCGTGCACGTAGTCGCTCTGGTCGGCGGTCGCGGTCAGGATCAGGTCGGCCTCGTCGAGCTGGGCGCTGGTCAGCTTGCGGGCCGCGAAGCCGTCGGTGCTGCCGCCGCGCAGCGTGATCTGCCGGGCCGCGGGCGGATTCATCTCCTCGCCCTCGTGCCAGCCGCCCGTGCCCGCGCTGACACTGCGCAGCAGGTCGCCGAGCTCGGCGTCGGCATCAAGCTTGCCGAGCCGCTGGGTGGCGGCCAGCACGAGCAGCCGCTCGGCCATCGGCGAGCGACAGATGTTGCCCATACACACGTGCAGCACAGTGAACGGCATCGTCAGGACTCCACAGCCAGGATGTCCGGCACCACGTCGCGCAACTTCTCGTACGGCACCGCGCCGTTGCGGAGCACCCGCGGCACGTCGCCGGTGACGTCGACGATCGTGCTGGGCGCCGGGTCGGGGGCCTCGCCCGCCTCGAGATAGATCCGGACCGCGTATTCCAGCTGGTCGCGGGCCTCCTCGGCGGTGACCGGCGAGGGCTGGCCGATCTTGTTGGCCGTGGTGACCGCCATCGGGCCCACCTCGCGCAGCACCTCCAGCGCCACCGGATGCAGCGGCATCCGGACCGCGACCACACCGCCGGTCTCCCCGAGATCCCACTGCAGGCTGGGCGAATGCTCGACCATGATGGTCAGCGCGCCGGGCCAGAACGCGTCGGCCAGCTCGCGGGCCGCCTTGGGCAGCGAGTAGACCAGGCCGTCCAGGGTGTGCCGGGAGCCGACCAGCACGGGCGGCGGCACCCGGCGCTCCGTGCTGCGGGCATTCTGCAGGGCATTGACGGCGTGCGCGGTGAACGCGTCCGCGCCGACGCCGTAGACGGTGTCGGTGGGCATCACAACGAGCTCACCGCTCTTGACCGCCTCGACGGCCGCGGCGATGCCGCGATCGCGCTCGGCCACGGCCCGACAGTCGTAGAGCATCACAAGATGCAGTGTGCCATGGTGCGCGCGAACTGCCCTACACGCGGCGGGCAGTCGCATATCGTGGGCGGCCGGTCAGGTCCAGGTGGGCGACGACCTCGGTGAAGCGCCCGTCGGCCCGCAGCAGCTCCGGGACGGCCGCCGCGTGCACGTCGTCGTGCTCGATGCCGACCACCCCGCCCGGCCGCAGCAACGCCGCCGCCAGGCCGATGACCGGCCGGATCACGACCAGGCCGTCCGCGCCGCCGAAGACCGCCTCCGCCGGGTCGTGATCGGCGACCTCCGGGGGTACGGGGGTACCGTCCGGCACGTACGGCGGGTTGCAGAGCAGCACGTCGACCATGCTCCGGCACTCCGACAGCAGGCCCGGATCGGTGACGTCCCCCGCGACCACCCGCACCGCGGCGAACGCCTCGGCGTTGCGGCGCAGATAACCGAGCGCCGCCGGGGACCGTTCCACCGCGATGACCCGGCCCGGCGCGGCCTCGTCGGCGACGGAGCAGGCGATCGCGCCCGTACCGCTGCACAGATCGACCACCGTGGCACCCGGCGCGGTGTGCTCGATCCCCCAGCCCGCCAGCAGCTCGGTCTCCGGCCGCGGCACGAACACGCCATCGCCCACCGCCAGCTCGAGATGCCGGAAGGCGGCCGTGCCGAGCAGGTGCTGCACCGGGATCCGCCGGGCCCGCCGCTCGACCAGCGCGGCGAAACGCCGCGCCTCGTCGCCGCGCACGGTGTCGATCAGCGGCAGCCGGCCGCGGCCCACCCCCAGCGCGTACGCGGCGAGCAGCTCCGCGTCGACCCGGGGCGAGCCGACCCCCGCCTCGGCCAGCCGCGCGGTGGCCTTGGCCAGCACCGGCGCCAAGCGCGTCCGTTCCGTCCCCGCGGAGGGGTGTTCGTACGTCGGCGTCACGGCATAATCATGGAACGTCGTCTCTCGACGGTGACCGGCCGGGTCATCCGTCGATGAACGGCGTCGGCAGGAGGGGCCTGGATGGCCGTGGCGGCACCATGACGTGGTTGGATCAGCTTCCGGACTCCATCGACGAGTTGCGCAGCGCCGGCAAGCTCCAGCAGGTGGGCCGGTCCGCGGAGGCGTTGTCGATCCTCGACAAGGTGCTCGCCACCACGGCCGACCCGATGACCCGGGCGTACGCGCTCGTCCAGCGGTTCGGCGCGCTGATCAACCTCGGCCGGGCCGCCGAGTTCGCCACCGCGATGACGCTGGCCGCCAATGCCGTCCGGGAGACGTCCGACCCCTACCTGCGCGGGCAGATGCACGCGTTCGCGGCGCTCGGCGCCCACCTGCAGAGCGCCCTGGACCGCGGCGTCACCCACCTCGTGCAGGCGTCCCGGGCGCTGGCGGCGGTGCAGACCGGCGACAGCGAGACGGCGTGGGGCTGGCACGACCTCGCCATGGCGTACAGCTATCTCGGTTTCCACGGCCATGCGCTGACCGCCATCGAGCAGGCCCGGCAGGTCGGCGCCGCCGCGGGCATGGCCAGCGAGGTCTTCGCCGCGCCGGGCATCCGGCTGCGCAACGCGGTCTCGCTGGACCACCAGGGCGACACCGACGGCTGCCTGCGGGTGCTCCGCGACATCGACGCCGAGCTGGCCCGCTATGTGGCCACCGGCGCCGACGTGCGGCTGCGCCCCAGCACCCGGCCGGTGTACGGCTACGCGCTGGCCCGCCGGGCCGCCCTGGGCGAATCCACCGAGACCGACGTGGCCGCGCTGCTGACCGGCGGCGGCGACAGCGTCCGCTCCCGCGACCTGCGCCATCTCGGCACCGTCTGCCTCGACATCGCGGCGGACAAGCCGGGCGAGGCGCTGCGCAAGCTCGACTCCGTGCCGGTCTCCCAGGAGATCCTCGGCGCGGCCGAACCGGCCCGGCTGCGCAGCATCTGCCACGCCTCAGCCGGCGACCACGAGGCCGCGCACGCCGCCGACCGGCACGCCTTCCGCCTCGCCGCCCAGCGCATCGACCGGCTCCGCGACGGCTACCTCGACGGCGTCGCCGCCCGGCTGGACGCCGAGGAGACCAACCGCGACCTGGGCCGATACGGCGACGAGACCCTCACCGACCCGCTCACCGGCCTGCCCAACCGCCGCCAGCTCGAACGCTACGTGGCGACGATGCTGGCCCGGGGCGAGCGCGCGGCGGTCGGCGTCTGCGACCTGATCGGCTTCACCGCGGTGAACGCCCGGCACGGCCGGCACTGCGGCGACCTGGTGCTGCAACGCATCGCCGGAGTGCTCAACCGGGTCATGCGCCGCGGCGACTTCGTGGCCCGCTTCGCCGGTGACGAGTTCGTGGTCGTGCTGCCCGGCGCGGGACCGACCCAGGCGGCGGAGGTCTCCCGGCGGATCAGCGCGGCGGCCGCCGGGGAGAATTGGCAGATCCTGGTCCCGGGCACGCCGATCGGGCTGGCCGCGGGCTGGTCCGAGGTCGGCACGAACGGCCGCACCCTCAGCGCCGCCCTGGCCGCGGCCGCTTCCCACCGCACCCCCGCATAGGGCGCCCGGGTCCTAGGCTCGCCCCATGGCCGTCATCGAGCTCGGGTTCGTCGCCTCCCACGGCGACGAACCGTCGGCCGAGCCCGCCCGGCGGTGGCGCCGCCGAGCCGAGCTGCGGCGCGTGCTGGTGGCGTTGGTGGCGGTCTGCTGCGTGCTCACGGTGACCGGTTCGGCGCGACCGCACCCGAGCGGGCTGACCCAGCTCTGGAGCATCCCCTACAGCCCGGACGCCGACGGATACCGGCTGATCGGCGACACCCTCTACATCCTGAGCCAGACCGGCGAACGGCGACTCACCGCCCACGACATCCGCACCGGCGCGGTGCGCTGGTCGACCGCGAACGTCGAGGACTCCAGCTGGGTGACCGCCGTCGAGGGCGGCGTGCTGCTGATGCCGACGAGCGTCAGCACGATCAGCGGCGAGGATCCGGACGGCATCAGCTACTCCCGCGAGGTCAACCGGGACACGGTGGCGATCGACGCCGCCACCGGCCGGCGGCTCTGGCAGAAACCCGGCGAGTTCACGACCGCCCTCGGCGACCGGGTGCTGCTGGCGGAGTGGAACGAGACCGGCGAGCGGGCGCGCCGGCTGCGGATGGTGCGCCTGCGTGACGGCGGCACGATCTGGTCACGCGACCGCGGCGACCTGGCCTCCTGGTCGACCGACACGACACCCGGCACCCTGGCGGACCGCCTGGTCACCGTCACCGCGCAGGGCCGGGTCGAGGTGATCGCGCTGGCCGACGGCTCGGTCGTGACGACCGGGACGCTGCCCTGGTCGGCGGCGACGCGAAACAACGACTACTCGACGATCACGGTGCAGGGCCGCCGTTTCTACCTGGACCAGACCGTACGGGACCGGTCAACGGTCACCGCCTACGACACCGACACGCTGCGGCCGCTGTGGGCCGCCGCGCAGACGTCGTCCGGTGGCTCGTTCGGCTGCGGGCCGGTGGTGTGCATCCTCGACGGGGAGTCGACCTCCGGCCACGACCGCGCGACCGGCGCGCGGATCTGGCAGCTGCCCAAGTCCACGAGCACCTACCCGCTGACCAACGGCCGGCTGCTGATCGACGAGGACAACGGCGCCCGCCGCGCCCTCATGGACGCGGCGACCGGGCGGCGCCTCGCCGACCTGGGCACCGGGATGCCGGTGTGGGACTCGCTGGGCCGCGCGATGCCGTACCTGGTGGCCCGCACGACGCAGCCGCCCGGGCGCACCTCGGTCAGCAGCTTCGATCCGGCGACCGGCGCGGTGTGGCTGCGCGGCGCGATCCCGCCGACCCTCGACTTCGGCTGTCAGAACGAGGCCGACCTGCTGGTCTGCCCGACCCAGGACAACCGGCTGATCGTCACGGACGTCGGCTGATCTCCGTCTCGCCGGCCAGCCGGGCGGCCCGGTCGGCCTCCGCCAGCGCGTCGAGCACCGCGTCGAGCTCGCCGCCCAGCACCAGATCCAGGTTGTAGGCGGTGTAGCCGATCCGGTGGTCGCTGATCCGGTTCTGCGGGAAGTTGTACGTGCGGATCCGCTCCGAGCGGTCCACCGTGCGCACCTGCAGCTTGCGGGCGTCGGAGGCGGCCGCGTCGGCCTGCTCCTGGGCCATGGCGAGCAGCCGGGACCGCAGGATGCGCATCGCCGACTCGCGGTTCTGCAGCTGACTCTTCTCGTTCTGGCAGCTCACCACGGTGCCGGTGGGCAGGTGGGTGATGCGCACGGCCGAGTCGGTGGTGTTGACCGACTGCCCGCCGGGACCGGACGAGCGGAACACGTCGACCCGGATGTCGCCGGGCTCGATGTGCACGTCGACATCCTCGGCCTCGGGCAGCACGAGCACCCCGGCGGCGCTGGTGTGGATGCGGCCCTGCGACTCGGTGACCGGCACCCGCTGCACCCGGTGCACGCCGCCCTCCCACTTGAGCCGGGACCAGACGCCGTGGCCGCCCGCGGGCACGCCCTTGGTCTTCACCGCGAACGAGACGTCCTTGACGCCGCCCAGGTCGGAATCCTGCGCGTCGATGACCTCGACGATCCAGCCGTGCTTCTCCGCGTACCGGCCGTACATCCGCAGCAGGTCGCCGGCGAACAGCGCCGACTCCTGGCCGCCCTCGCCGGCCTTGATCTCGACGATCACGTCCTTGGCGTCGTGCGGGTCGCGCGGGATCAGCATCTCGCCGAGCTTGGACTCCAGCGGCGCGAGCACGGCGGCGACGGCCTCCACCTCACCGGCGAAGGAGGGGTCCTCGGCGGCGAGTTCCCGGGCGGCGGCCAGGTCGGCGCGGGCCGCCTCGAGCTCGGCGTGCGCGGCGTTCAGCGGCGCCAGCTCCGCGAAGCGCCGCCCGACCCGCCGCACCAGGGCCTGGTCGGAGTGGATGGAGGGATCCTCCATCTGCTTCTCGAGCTGCGCGTACTCCTCAAGCAGGGTCGACAACCGGTCGGTACTCACGCCGTCTCCTTCGCTGGAACCCAAACACACGAACGGCGCCCGACCCCGGAATCCGGGGTGGGCGCCGTCGAGGCAGCTACTTCTTCTTGGCCGCAGTGACCTTCGCGTACTTCGCCTGGAACTTGGCGACGCGGCCCGCGGTGTCCAGCACGCGCTGCTTGCCCGTGTAGAACGGGTGGCAGGCGCTGCAGGTCTCGACGCGGATCTCGCTGCCCTTGGCGGTGCTACGGGTCGTGAACGTGCTACCGCAGGAGCAGACGACCTCGGTCGAGGTGTACTCCGGGTGGATACCGCTCTTCATGGTTTCTCGGTCCCTCTCGATGATGTGGTCGCCGGGTCGCCGTCAGCACCGAACCGCCCCGCTAGGGCGGACGACTCGAGCGTGAACCGGAACCTTTACTGGCCGATGGACCAGTCTGCCATGTCACCTGCCCAGATCAGAAATCCGGAGGCATTCTGTGGTCCACCGGCTGCAACGCCCCCGAGCGGCAACGCATTCCCAAGCCGATCGACATTCCTGAACGTTTGATGTATCTACGTTGGTATGCTGGTCCGATGTCACCACGACGGGGTGCCGGGGGCAGGTTCATCACCGATGAAGCAACGAAACGCGTCCGTCACGACATCTTCGGCACGGCCAGTGCAGAGTCCGCCTGGCTGGCTGGCCTGATCGCCGCAGACGGGAACATCAGCCCGGACTTGAAACGCGTCGGCCTGGCCCAGTCCGGAACCCGAGGCCGCCTCCTCATCGAGGAGGCGCGGCGCATTACCGCCCACACCGGCACCGTGAGCGCGACCCAGCCAGCGAAAGGCAACGTCAGTTACGGCATCACGATCGGCTCGACCAAGATGATCGAAGATCTCCGCGACAAGTACGGCATCACGCCTCGCAAGACACTCACTTACAAGTGGCCACCGTGCGACCCCAGTCTAGTTTCGCCGTTTCTGCGGGGCTATGTCGATGGCGATGGCTGTGTGGGCATCTATCCGACCCCCCAAGGCAATCCCATGCTCCACCTCTCCTTCGTCGGCACCCCCTCCTTCATCCAGGGCGCCATGGCCGCGATCCCAGCGCACGGCCGCTGTCGAGTCATCACCCGATGCAAATCCCTCCAGGAGGCCAGATATCACGGCCGACACGCCTGGGCTGCGGCTACCTGGCTGTACGCAGACACGGGCCTGATCCGGTCGGCCAAGCAACAGGCCTTCGCGCACTATCAACAACTCCTGCGAACCGATCCACCGAAGTGGCATACCTGGGCAATCGAACGACAACGGATACTGACGCTGATGAAGGCCGGAAAGACCCCCGTTCAGATCGCCGCCGAGACGGGTCTGCCCGTCAGCCGGATCTACAACCTGGGGTGGCAGACGAGGAAGGCGGCCGCCGAATGAGGGTGCGAGGTCATCAAGAGCGGCGTTACCGTAAGCCGCTCTCAAGATCTTGCCAAGAAAGGCATCTGTCGTGAACACGCCTGCCGACCACCCGGTGACCACGCTCGCCGACATCCTGGACACCGCAGCTCTAGCTACGGCGGTGCAGGACGGCCTGGTGCGGCTGCAGCGCCATCCACGGCAGCCATACCTCATTCACAACTACACAGAGGCCTGCCAGTATTCGGGTGCGTGGAGTCCGGTAACCATGGCATGCCGCGGGCTCATCGTCGATGAAACGACCGGCGAGGTGCTTGCGCGCCCTTTCCCGAAGTTTTTCGGGCATGAACAGCGCGAAGCACCTGAACTGCGGCTGGAATCCGCAGTGACCGTAACGGACAAAGCAGACGGATCGCTAGGTATCATTTTCCGCGACGGGGACGAACTCGCGGTGGCGACCCGTGGGTCGTTCGCGTCGGATCAGGCGCTGCACGCCACCGAGGTGCTGCGCCGCCGGTATCCGGAGTTTGTCCCGCCCGCGGGGCGCACCGTCCTGGTCGAGATCGTCTACCCGGAGAACCGGATCGTGCTCGACTACGGCGGCCTGGACGACCTGATCCTGCTCGGCGCCGTCGACATCGCGACCGGCCGCACCTTCGGGCCGGCCGGGGTGCCGCAGTGGCCGGGTCCGGTCGTGGACTCCTTCGCGTATGCGACGCTGGGTGAGGCGCTCGCCGCGCCGCCGCGGGACGGCCGGGAAGGGCTCGTGGTGCACTTCACCGACTCGGACGAGCGCGTGAAGATCAAGTACGCCGAGTACGTCCGGCTGCATCGGCTCGTGACCGGGCTCTCCGCCCGTACCGTCTGGGAAGTGCTGGTCTCCGGCGGTGACCTGGACGCGCTGACCGAACCCCTGCCCGACGAGTTCCACGCGTGGGTCACGGCCGTGGCGACCGAGCTGACCGAGGCGGTCGCGACGCTGGCCAAGGCCGTCGAGGCGGAGTTCGCGGCGATCGTCGCGGAGCTGCCGGCGGGCTGGGGCCGGCGCGAGTTCGCGGCCCGGGCCGTGCGCAGCGACCAGCGGGGCGCGCTGTTCCTGCGGCTGGACGGCAAGGACTACCGTCCCGGCCTGTGGCAGCTCGTCCGCCCGGCCGGCGACGTCACCCCCAGCGGCAACCAGGTGAGTGAGGAATGACCAGACTGCTGATCACGCGCGGGCTGCCCGCCTCGGGCAAGACCACCTTCGCGCGCAAGCTGCAACCGCAGGTCGTCCGGGTCAACCGGGACGACCTGCGGCGGATGCTGCACGGGGAGCGGCTCTTCACCCAGCGGTCCGAGGCCCAGGTGACGCAGGCCCAGCGGGCCGCCGTGGAGGCGCTGCTGCGCGCGCACGCCGACGTGATCGTCGACGACACCAATCTCCGGGCCAAGACGGTACGGGAGTGGGCCGAGCTCGCGGCCCGCTTCGACGCGTCGTTCGAGGTGCACGACTTCACCGACGTGCCGCTGGAGGAGTGCGTGCGGCGCGACGCGGAACGCACCGGGGAGGAACGGGTCGGCGAGGAGAACATCCACCGGATGCACAAGCGGTATCTGGCCGGCAAGAATCTGCCACTGCCGATCCCGTACGTCGATCCGGGCGGCCCGGGTGTGGTCTACGACCCGGATCCGGAGCTGCCGCCGGTGGTGCTGGTGGACATCGACGGCACGGTCGCGCTGATGAACGGCCGCAGTCCGTTCGACTGGCACCGGGTCGGCGAGGACGCCCCGAATCCGGCCGTCATCGCCGCGGTCCGGGCCATGCACGCGGCCGGGCATGCCATCGTCTTCTGCTCGGGACGCGACGCGGTGTGCCGGGCGGAGACCGAGGCTTGGCTGGATCTCTACGTGGATGTGCCGTACGAGGGCCTTTTCATGCGGCCCGAGGGCGACTCGCGCAAGGACGCGATCGTCAAGCGGGAGATCTTCGACGAGGAGATCCGCGACCGTTGGCGGGTCATCGGGGTTTTCGACGACCGCCAGCAGGTGGTACGCATGTGGCGCGCCTTGGGACTGACGGTGTTCCAGGTGGCGGAGGGGGACTTCTGATGGACGGGCGGGTCGGGAAGTATCCGCGGACTTTCCACCTGCCCGACTCCCCCGGCGCCACCGCCGACGACCGGATCCAGCGCGACCTGTCCTGGTTGGACGGTGAGCTGGTGGTGACGGAGAAACTCGACGGCGGCAATCTGACCTTCACCCGCGACGCCATGTACGCCCGCTCGGTCGACTCCGGCACCCAACCGTGGGACCGCCCGGCGAAGGCCCTCTGGGCGATGACGGCGTACCGGATCCCGGACGACTGGCGGGTCTGCGGCGAGTCCATGTGGGCCCGCCGCAGCATCCCCTACACGGACCTGCCGGGCGTCTTCATCGTCTTCGGCATCTGGGACGAGACGGACACCCTGCTCGGCTGGGACGACACGGTCGACTGGGCACGGCGCCTCGAACTGCCGGTGGTCCCGGTGCTGTACCGCGGCGGCAGCCTCACCGAGGCCAGGGCGGCCTGGGCACGGTCGCGAAACCCCGACTGCTCCGAGGGTTTCGTGGTCCGGAGCGCGGGCCGCATCCCGGCCACGGAGTTCTCCCACCGCCTCCTCAAGTGGGTCCGCGAAGACCACGTCCGCACCGACGCCGCCTGGCGCCACCGCGATGACTTCCCCCTGAACGAGTTCGCCTGACCTTCGGCGGACGAAGCACGGGAGGGCGAACAGCCGCCCTCGCCCGACCTCGGCGGGAGCGCCGGTCAGGGCCAGGCAACCAGGCACGACATGAACTTGACCTTGATCTATGCGCGGCCGGGACCCGGGAACCAAGAACGACAGGAAACGTTCCTCCTCAGCCGGTGAAGGGGCAGCGGGTTCCGTTCTGTGCCAACGACTGCGCCTCCGGGTCGAGGTAGAAGTTGGGGCGCAGGTCGAGCTCGGTGTAGTAGCGGTGATAGACCGGGGTGATCCCGCCGGAGATCGGCGGCACGATCCAGCTCCAGTCGGCCGGCACGAGGCGGCCCGCCTTCTCCTCGTTGCGCAGGTGGGTCAGGAAGCGCGCCGACTCGGTGTGATGGTCGCTGATCTTCATGCCCGCCGCCTCGAAGGAATGCAGGACGGCCCGGTTCAGCTCCACCAGGGCCCGGTCTCGCCACAGCGTCGATTCGTGGCTCGTGTCCAGTCCCATCCGGGCGGCGACCATCGGCAGCATGTTGTAGCGGTCCGGGTCGGCGAGGTTTCGAGCGCCGATCTCGGTGCCCATGTACCAGCCGTTGAACGGGGCCAGCGGGTATTGCACCCCGCCGATGGTGAGCCGCATGTTCGCGATCGCCGGGACGGCGTGCCAGCGCAGGCCGAATTCCGCGAACCAGCCGAACTCCGGGTGGGTCAGCGGCACCTCGACGATGGCGCGTTCGGGCAGCTCGTAGAGGCGCAGGCCCTCGCCCGGGGTCTCGATCGCCAGGGGCAGCACGTCGAAGGCCTCGCCCTTGCCCTGCCAGCCGAAGCCTCGCATGGCGGCGGTGAACTGCTCGTTGCGTGCGTCCCCGACCGGGCTGCCGTCCTCGGTGCGGTAGCCGGCGTAGCGGATCAGCTGTTCGTTCCACACCCGCGCGTACGGCTGGCCGGGCAGCGCCGCCGGGAAGATGCTGATCACCGGCCGGATCATGCCGGGCCGGTCGGCGCCGCCGCCGGCGATCTGCAGGTGGTGCACCAGCAGCGAGAAGATCTCGTCGGCGGTACGGGCCCGGCGCCGGTCCAGCACCACCAGGCTGCGCCAGTAGAGCCGGCCGATGCAGCGGCTGGCGTTGCGCCAGGCCATCCTGGCGCCGTGTGCCAACTCCTCGGTGGTGTGCACGTAGCCGCCGGTCGCCGCGATCTGCGCCCGCACGATGGCCAGCCGCGGTTCGACCGGCCCGAGGCGGGGGTTCTCGACGTAGCACTGCCGCAGGAAATCCTCGGCCTCGCCCGGATCGACCGGTGCGATCGGATCCCATCTCTCGGTCGGGTGGTCCCGGTATCCAGGAACGACCATCGGGTGCTCCCCACGTTGAGCTGAGGTGTCACGGGAGGTTCGCATGACCCCCTCCGGGAGCAAACGCACCTACTGTGCGACAAAGGGGCAGCCACCTCGCGGTGACTGCCCCTTTATGCCGTTTTCGGGCCTTTATTCGCCAGGCGTGGACTTGGCGATCTGCATCAGGAACTCGATGTTCGTCCGGGACTGCTTGAGCCGGTCGAGCAACAGATCCAGCGCCGCCGAGGACTCCAGCGAGCTCAGCACCTTGCGCAGTTTGTGGACGATCGCCAGCTCTTCCTTGCCGAGCAGGATCTCCTCCTTGCGGGTGCCGGACGGGTGGATGTCGATCGCCGGGAACGTCCGCCGGTCCGCGATCTTCCGGTCGAGCTTGAGCTCGGCGTTGCCCGTGCCCTTGAACTCCTCGAAGATGACCGTGTCCATCATCGAGCCGGTCTCCACCAGCGCCGTCGCGAGAATGGTGAGCGAGCCACCGTTCTCGATGTTGCGCGCCGCGCCGAGGAACCGCTTCGGCGGGTAGAGCGCGGTCGAGTCGATACCACCGGACATGATGCGGCCGGAGGCCGGCGCCGCCAGGTTGTACGACCGGCCGAGCCGGGTCACCGAGTCGAGCAGCACGACGACGTCGTGCCCCAGCTCGACGAGGCGCTTGGCCCGCTCGATCGCCAGCTCGGCGACCGTGGTGTGGTCCTGCGGCGGCCGGTCGAACGTGGCCGCGATGACCTCGCCCTTGACCGAGCGCTGCATGTCGGTGACCTCTTCGGGCCGCTCGTCGACCAGCACGACCATCAGGTGGCACTCGGGGTTGTTGTGGGTGATCGCGTTGGCGATCGCCTGCAGCACCATCGTCTTACCGGCCTTCGGCGGCGAGACGATCAGGGCACGCTGGCCCTTGCCGAGCGGCATGACCAGGTCGATGACCCGGGTGGTGAGGATGTGCGCCTCGGTCTCGAGACGCAGCCTCTCCTGCGGGTACAGCGGGGTCAGCTTGTAGAACTCGGGACGCCGGCGGGCCTCCTCGGGCTCCATGCCGTTGATGGTGTCCAGCCGGACCAGCGGGTTGTACTTGTCCCGACGCTGGTCGCCGCCGCCACTGTCGCGGGCCGCGGCCCGCACGGCGCCGGTGACCGCGTCGCCGCGGCGCAGCCCGTGCTTCTTGACCTGCGACATCGAGACGTAGACGTCGTTGGGACCGGACAGGTAGCCCGTGGTGCGGACGAACGCGTAGTTGTCCAGCACGTCGAGGATGCCGGCCACCGGCACGAGGACGTCGTCCTCATTGACGTGCGGCTCGCGGCCGGTGTCGCGACCGCTGTCCCGGCCACCACCCTCGCGGCCACCGTCACGGCCGCCCTCGCGGCCGACACCGGCACCGCCTTCGCCGTCACGGTCGCGTCCGCGCCGGCGGTCACGGAACCGGCTGCGGCGGCTACGCCGGCCGCCCTCGCCGTTGTCGCCGTCCTCGTCGTCCGGGCCGTCGGTGCGCGGGCCCCGGTCGTTGCGGTCGTTGCCGCGGTCGGGACGCTCGCTGCCGCGGTCGCTGCGGTCGTTGCGCTCGCCGACCTCGGCCCGCTGCGGGTTGCGCTGGCGGTCCCGGTTGCGGGGCTCGCCACGCTCCGGGCGGTCTCCCCGGTCGTTGCGCTCGCCGTCGCTCTGGCCCTCGACCGGGGCGCTGTCGCGGCGGCTCTCGCCCTGCTCGCGGCTGCCCTGATCGCGGCCACCCTGATCGCGGCCGGTCTGCTCGCGGCCGGTCTGCTCGCGGCTGCCTTGATCGCGGCTGCCCTGGTCACGGCGGCTGCGCCGGACGGGCTCGGCCTCGGTCGTGGGCTGCTCTGTTGCCGGAGCCGCGGACTGCGCGGCGGCGGGCTGAGCGGCCGCGGGGGCCTGCGCCTCGGGCGCCGGAGCCTGAGCCACCGGAGCCTGAGCCACCGGAGCCTGAGCGACCGGGGCCTGAGCCACCGGAGCCTGAGCCACCGGAGCCTGAGCCACCGGAGCCTGAGCGGCGGCAGCCTTGGTCGCCGCGGCCTGGGCAGCAGTGGCCTTGGTCACAGCGGCAGGCGCGGTCTCGACCGGCTCGGCCGCCGTAGCGCCGGAGCGGTTCGTGGTGCGCGGGCGTGGGGTGCTGGTGGCCTTGGCCGGCGCCGCCGGTGCCCCGCCGTTCTGCCGCTCCGAGATGGCGGTGATGAGCTCGCCCTTGCGCATCCGCGCGGTGCCGGAGATGCCGAGCGAAGCGGCGAGACTCTGCAGCTCGGGCAGCAGCATCGCCGACAGCCCCGTGCCGCCACGGCGACGCTTGGTGACAGCAGCGGTGGTGGCGCCGTCGTCAGCGACGTCAGAAACACCCGACGTCACGTCGGTGGTGTCGCTCAATGGATTCCTTCCGTCGAAAAAACCAAGTCCACCCGGGTCTGCGGCCTGGTGGCCGGGTGCCCTCGGAACCCGCTTCGCAACTGCGGCGCGGGAGTTTGCAGCACGGCAGCTCGACGGTTTCCCGACCCGTCAGACGTTGACGGATAGGTCTCGGCGAGTGCAGCGATCTGAGGATCCGCTGCTCGGCGACGTGCCTTGATGAGAATTGAGACCGGCAGAATGCCGTGAGTCTCGGGTGCGCGCCGAACCGCAGAGATCGCTTGCTTCGCGGCTGTGCTAGGTCTTGAGCGTAGTCAACTCTTACGACCTGCGGCAACAGGGCCCCGCTCGGCGTGTTCCACCATACTCCCTTTGACAAGAGCGCCGCCGCTATCCACGCCTAACGACTCGGCGCGCCACACGGCTCCGGGTCGGAAATCCGCTGGTACCGGGCTCAGGGCCAGCACCGTCGGGCCGGCACCGCTGATAACTGCCGCAACCCCGACAGAACGCAGCGACGCCACCAGGGAGGCCGAACCGGGCATCGCCACCGCCCGATAACCCTGGTGCAACCGGTCCTCGGTCGCCGCGAAGAGCAGCTCTGGGTCGCTGGTCAGCGCGTGCACCAGCAGCGCGGCCCGGCCGGTGTTGAACGCGGCGTCCGCGTGCGGCACGGCCGGGGGCAGCGCGGCCCGCGCCGTCGCGGTCAGGCCGCGTTCCTGCGGAACGAAGAGCGTCGGCCGTACGCCGTCAGCGACGTCCAGCCGCACGGCCCGGGAACCGGACGCCTCGGTCCAGGCGATGGTGAAGCCGCCGAGCAGACAGGGCGCGACGTTGTCGGGGTGCCCCTCCAGCCGCGCGGCGATCCGCAGGGCCGCCTCGTCGTCCAACTGCTCCCGCACCAGCGCGCGGGCCAACTGCACGCCGCCGACGATGGCCGCCGACGACGAGCCGAGGCCGCGGGCCTGCGGGATCCGGTTGACGCACTCCACGGCCACGCCCGGCGGCCGGGCACCGAGCTCATCGAAGGTGGCCAGCATGGCCCGGACGACCAGGTGACTCTCGTCGGTGGGCAACTCGCCGGCGCCCTCACCGGTCACGGAGACCCGCCAGGAGTCGCCGGTGACCCGGGCGCTCAGGTCGTCGTAGAGGGTGAGCGCCAGACCCAGCGTGTCGAATCCCGGACCGAGATTGGCGCTGGTGGCCGGCGTACGCACCTGCACCGGCTCGGAGACGAAGGTGAGGCCCATCGCCTCATGCTAGGCGTTGATCATTACCCACGCGTCACCGCCGCGACCGGAGGATGTCGCACCCGGGCATTAGGGTCGCGGGCATGAGCGTGGGATACCTGTTCTCGGGCGTGCTGGGCCATCTGCCGCTGCTGGCGGTGCTGATCGCGGGCTTCGTCCTGATCGCGACCCGCCGCGCGTGGCTCGGCCCGCGCAGCGTGCTGCTGGCCCGGTTGGGGCTGGGCGCCCTCGCGCTCTGCACCGTGCTCCAGCTGGCCTGGACCATGCTGATCCCGACGCTGTATTCGACGCTGGACTACTCGGTGATGCGATACGGCATGCTGCTCTCCGTGAGCGGCCTGGCCACGTCGCTGATCTCGGCCGCCGGGATCGGGCTGCTCATCGCCGCCGTGGTGACCCGGAGCCCCGGCCCGGCCTTCGCCGACCCGCCACCCACTGACGGGCCGCCCTTCGCCGGCCCGCCCTACCAAGCCGGCCCGCCACCCACTGACGGGCCGCCCCACCAAGGCGGCCCGCCCCACCAGGGCAGCCATCCTTACCAGGGTGGGCAGCCCTTCGGGGCCGGTGACCAGCCTGCCGGGCCGCCGTTCGCTTAGCCGCGGCGACCGCCCGGGTCCGGAATCACGCCGAATTGACCGACGTGAAGTTGGTGGCTCCGGCCTGGACGAGCTATTCCGAGGGGGAAAATGGTCGTAGGCCCCCAGGGGTGACGGTGGTGGTCCGAACAGCGACGTCAATGCTGTTTCCGAGCAGCTGTGGTTGGGGCGCCGACACCGGCAGGGTCGGTTGCGCGTTCAGCGCAAGGGATCCCTAACGCGAACCAGGTCGTCGGAATCGATCCGTCGGCGTCGCCGTTAGGCCCCACCCGCTAACCTCTCAAACGAGGGCGCCGCATTGGGACCTTGGCAACCAATGGCCCTCAGAGAGTCTTCGCGTGACTGGGTCGCCGATCGATCGCCATACCCCGATGAGGCGATCACGCGCACGGGCCTGCTCGGCGCCGCGGCCAGAAGTACCGGGCATAACGCCCACGACTCGGGCACTTCACAGCGAGACACCGTCTCCAGCGACGCCAAAAACCGCCAAGATTTATCAAAGTGGTCGATAAGTTTCAAGTAACGACGATTTAGCGGATCGAGCGCCCTCCGCGCCGGAGCGCCACAAGATCCCCACGATCCGCCCAAGCATCGCGCCCCTTGGTGCAGATCATCTAGTCCTTCGCGGTTGGGTCAGGCATCGACGGCAGCTAGAGCTTGGGGTCGGGGGCCGGCTCACTGCGCTGCCCTTCGCCAGCAGGCCCCGCGAAGTCGGCCAGGCCATCAGCGCCAGCCAGGCCGTGAACCGCGGCCGGGCCGTGAACCGCGGCTGGACCATGAACCCCAGCCGAACCGTTTGCCGCCGGCCCGCGTGCCGCCGCAGGACCAGCGGGGTCGGGAGTCGCTGTCCCGAGCGGCCCATGCCACCGTGTGTCGGCATCGGCATCGGCATCGGCATCGGCATCGGCGTCCGCCGGGCCGGCCAGTGACAGGTGGCGGGTCGCGATGCGCCAGCCGATCGCGTATACCAGGGTGATCAGGCCGCAGGCGATCAGGATGACCCGTTCGTCGACCCGGTCCACGAACGCGGCCGCGCCGAGCTGGCTCACCGAGATGGCCAGCGTCGCCAGCATCATGTCGGTGGCGAAGACCCGGCCGCGCAGCCGGTCTGGCACCTCGCCCTGCAGCGCGTAGTTGGACAGCACCCAGTTCGTGCCGCCCGCGAAGTGCGCCACGAAGACCAGCGCCAGCACGAGCGGGAACCAGGGCGCGAAGGCCACTCCGATATAGCCGAGGCCGTACAGGCTCATCGAGAGTGCCAGCCCCGGCAGCAGCCACGACCGGTGGTTGAGGACCGGGCGCATGACCAGCGGGCCGACCAGGGCCCCGGCGCCGCGCACGGCGAAGAGCAGGCCCGCGCCGAGGGCGCCGACGCCGTAGAGGCCCGCGAGCAGCGGGAAGACGGTCAGCACGCCGTTGCCGAGGCCGACCGCGGACTTCACCGTGATCAGGGCGCGCAGCCGCGGCCGGGCGCCGATGTAGCGCAGCGCCTCGATCAGGGCGTGCCAGGCCCGGGGCGGCATGAAGTCCGGATCCCGCGGCGCTTGCAGCGGCCGGCGGATCAGGGCCGTCAGCACCGCCGCCACGGACAGGCTGACCGAGGCGGCCGCGAAGCTGACGTACGGGCCGAAGACACTGCTGACGATGCCGCCCAGCGAGGCGCCGACGATGGTCATCGTGCCCCAGGCCGAGCCCGCGACGGAGTTGGCCGCGGCGAGATCCGCCGGCTCGACCACGTTCGGCAGCGCCGCCGAGGCCGCCGGGGAGTAGAACGCCTTGGCGATCGCGACGGCGCCGATGGCCACCAGGGCGAGCGGTGCGGTGGCGGCGGACCGCACGAAGAACAGCAGCAGGGTCGCCATGAGCGCGGCCACGTTGGCCGCGATGAGGATCGTGCGCCGGTCGACCCGGTCCGCGATCGTCCCCGTGTACGGCAGCAGCAACGCGTTGATCCCGGTGTCGGCGGCCAGCACCAGCGCGCCCCACACCCCGCTGCCGGTCAGCTCGGGCAGCAGCACCAGCAGCGGCACCATCACGAACCAGTCGGAGCCGAACACGACCAGTTCGGCCCCGAACAGCCGCCGGAAGTCACGGTTACGGGTAAGGACCGAGAAGGGAGTCACCACGTACCGGAATCTACCGGCCGCCCGGCGGGGAACGCGACGCGGCGGCCGACCCCGTCAGGGGGCCGACCGCCGCATGCGATTATCGCTGCCGATGGCCCAGCATCAGGCCGGCGGCGGGGTGGCCGGGCGACGCGGCATCCGCAGGACCTCGAACTGGTCCGTGTATCCGCGCAGCGCCCCGCTCGGCGGCTCGGCTGTCAACCGCGCCGGCTGTCCGGCCGGCGAGTCCTCCGGCGCCTCGTGCGCGCCGCCGCTCGATGCCGGTGCCGGGGAGTCCGCCGCGACCACCGCGTCCGGCTCGTCCGCCGCGTGCCTCGGCGTCTCCGGCGTACCGCTGTTCTTCACTGCCTTCAGGGCCCGGCGCCGTTCGCGCCGGGTGCGGCCCTTGAGCTTGGTGTTCTCCACCATGGTGTAGAGCGTCGGCACCAGGACCAGGGTGAGCAGCGTCGAGCTCACCAGGCCGCCGATGACCACAATGGCCAGTGGCTGCGAGATGAAGCCGCCCTCGCCGGTCAGGCCCAGGGCCATCGGCAGCAGCGCGAAGATGGTCGCGATCGCCGTCATCAGGATCGGGCGCAGCCGGTGCCGGCCGCCCTCGACCACCGCCTCCTGCACTCCCATGCCGGCCTGGCGGTAGTGGTTGATCAGGTCGAGCAACACGATCGCGTTGGTGACCACGATGCCGACCAGCATCAGCACACCGATGAGCGCCGGAACGCCGAGCGGGGTGCCCGTCGCGAGCAGCAGCGCGATCGCGCCGGTCGCCGCGAACGGGATCGAGATGAGCAGCAGCAGCGGCTGCAGCAGGCTGCGGAACGTCGCCACCATGATGACGAAGACGATCGCGATCGCCGCGAGCACGGCCAGGCCGAGGTCCGCGAACGCGTCAGCCTGGTCCTGGCTCACGCCGCCGATCTCGAAGCTCGCCCCCGCCGGCAGTTGCAGGGCGTCGAGCTTCTTGGTCAGCTCCGTGGTGGTCTTGCCGACGTTCGAGCCCGTCGCCGTGCCGTTGACCGTGACGCTGCGGTTGCCGTCGATCCGGGTGACCTCTTCCGGGCCGCCGACCTCGGTGACGTCGGCGACCGAGTCGAGCGGGACGATCTGGCCGGCGGGAGCGGTCAGCGGCAGCTTGCGCAACGCGTCGGCGCTGGCCGGCGGCGCGCCCAGCGCGACGACGACGTCCTGGCCGACACCGTCGATGCTGATCTGCCCGGCCGGCGCCGAGCGGAACGCCCCGGCGACCGACTGGCCGATCGCGGCCTCGGTGAGACCGCGGGCCGCGGCGGCGGCCCGGTCGACCTTGACGTCCAGCCGGGGGATGCTCGCCGCGAGCGTGCTGCTCACGTCAGTGACCTCCGGCGTCCCGGCCATCGCGTCCTGCACCTGCTTGGTCGCGGCCGCCAGCGCCTCCTGGTCGCTGGCCTGCACGACGACGGCCAGGGCGCTGCCGTCGAAGCCGGTGCCGCTGTCGCTGCCGACGGTGACCTCGCCGACGTCGGTCATCCCCTTGAACTGCTCGCGCAGCTCGTCGGAGATCTTGGCGGCGTCGGCGTCCTCCGCCAGGGCCACGTTGAAGCTGGCGCCGCTGGCCCCGCCGGAGCCGACAAACGGGTTGAAGTCGCCGTTGCCGACGGTCACCTGGTAGTTCTTGACGTCGCTGCGCGCGGCGAGCAGGGCCTCGACCTTCTTGGCCGCCTCGTTCGTCGTGGTGAGGTCGGTGCCGACCGGCAGGTCCTGGGTGATGGCGATGGTGTCCTGGCCGGACTCGTCGAGGAAGTTCGTCTCCAGCCGGCTGGCCAGCCCGAGCGTGCCGATGAGGATCACCACGCCGATCGCGACGGTGCTCCACCGGGTGCCCCGGCTGCGCGTGACCCAGCGGATGACCGGCAGGTAGGCGCGCTGCAGCGGGCTGCGGAACTCCTTCTCCTCGGCGGCCCTGCGGACCTCCTCGGACTCGGAGCCGCCGGCGGCGGGCCGCAGGAACCAGTACGCGAGCACCGGTACGACGGTCAGCGACACGAAGAGCGAGGCGACCAGCGCGACCGTGACGGTGATGGCGAACGGGGCGAACAGCTGGCCGACGAAGCCGCCGACGAGGGCGATCGGGGCGAACACCGCGACCGTGGTCAGCGTGGAGGCGGTGACCGCGCCGGCCACCTCCTTGACGCCGGAGGTGATCGCGTGCACCTTCGCCTCGCCGTACCCAAGGTGCCGTTTGATGTTTTCCAGCACGACAATCGAGTCGTCGACCACCCGGCCGACCGCGATGGTCAGCGCACCCAGGGTGAGCAGGTTGAGCGAGTAGTCGCCGAGCTTGAGCGCGATCAGCGCGATGACCACGGACAGCGGGATGGACACCGCCGTGACCAGCGTCGAGCGCACCGACAGCAGGAAGACCAGGATCACGATCACGGCCATGATCAGGCCGAGCAGGCCCTCGGTGGTCAGGCTCTCGATCGACTTCTCCACGTACGGCGCCTGGTCGGTGATGACCGTGAGCTTGGCGTTCGAGGACTTCTCCAGCTCGGCGAGCTTGTCGCGGACCTCGTGCGAGATGTTGACCGGGTTGCCGTCGGGCGACGCTGTGACCGCGATGCCGAGGCTCTCGACGCCGTCCGTACGCGTGAACGACGTGGCCGTGGCGAGCTGCTGGGTGACCGCGGCGACCGAGGCCAGCGTGACCGGGCCCTTGCTGCCGGTGAGGTAGAGGCCCTTCAGCTCGTCGAGGGTGTCGATCGGCTCGCCGACCTGCACGCTCAGCGAGCGGGTGCCGTCGGTGACCGCGCCGGCCGGAATGGAGATGCCGTTGTTCTGCAGCAGGGTGGCGATCGCGCGCGGATCGACGCCCGCGGCGGCGAGCTTGGCCCGGTCGGGCACGATCACGATCTGCTGGGCGCGGGTGCCGGTGACGGCCACCTCGCGGACGCCCTCGATGGCGTTGAGCTCGGGCACGACCGTCTGCTGAAGCCTGTTCGCCAGCGCGGCCTGGTCCTTGCCGCCGTCGGAGGCGGCCAGGATGATCGCCGGGATGTCGTCGGTGCTGCCGGCGAAGATGGTCGGCTCGACGTTGTCGGGCAGCGTCGGCTGGATCCGGTTGACCGAGGTGGTCAGCTGGTTGACCGCGTTGTCGAGGTCGGTGCCGAACTCGAAGAGGACCTGGATGGTGGCCGAGCCCTCGCGGGTCGTTGACGTGATCGTGTCCAGGCCGTCGGCGCCCTTGACGGCGTCCTCGATCGGCTTGGTCACCTGTTCTTCCATGATCTCCGGGCTCGCGCCCGGCAGGACCACCCCGATGAACGCGCCCGGGAACTCAAGTGACGGCAGCAGTTGCTGCTTCAGGGACGGCACCGTGTAGATGCCGAAGCCGGTGATCACCACCGCGATGAGGGCGACGAGCCCCCGGTTAGCGAGACTGAGCTTGGTCAGGAATGACATGTGCTCCCCCGTGAAGGTTCGGCCTAGGCATATAGTTTGCCCGACGCGAACAAATGTTTTTCGCCGGGGTCCACTGATACCGTTTCGTCGCAATCAGGACGCGCTCCGGCCATCGGCGCGCAACTCAGGAGGTGCGGTGGCCGAGAACGAACGACTCATCGCCGACATTATGGGCGCGCAGCAGCGGCTCCAGCACCTGTTCGCCTACGACCGGTCGGATCCGCTCTTCGCGTCCCAGCTCACTATGCCGCAGCTCAAGATCCTGCTGCTGCTGTACCGGCTGGGCGACACGTCCGGGCGCGAACTGGCGGGCCTGATGGGCGTGAGCCTGGCGACGATGAGCGGCATGGTCGACCGCCTGGTGGCGCACGACCTGGTCACCCGGGCCGAGGATCCGCACGATCGCCGGGTCCGCCGGATCACGCTGAGCGGCACCGGCAAGGAGATGATCGGCAACATCATCACCGCGGGCACGGAGAAGCAGGCCCGCCTGCTGCGGCGCCTGACGGACGCCGAACTGCGCACGGTCGCGGAGGCCATGACCGCGATGGTCCGCGTGGCGAGCGAGGACGCCGAGGTCGGCGCCTGCACGCCGGTCCCGGACGCGGCCCAGACCTGATCGCGTCAGGCCTCGGGCGTCACCCAGGCGTCAGGCGTCAGGCGTCAGGCGTCAGGCGAGGTCGAGGGCCTGGGCGGCGGCGATGACGTCGTTCTTGATCGTGGTCGGGGAGGGCGCGGTGCTGATCGCCCACTCCGGGTCCTTGAGGCCGTGGCCGGTCACCGTGCAGACGACCGTGCCGCCGGCCGGGATCATGCCCGCCTCGGCCTGCTGCAACAGCCCCGCCACGCTCGCCGCGCTGCCCAGCTCGACGAAGACGCCGACCTCGCGGGCCAGCAGCCGGTAGGCCGACAGGATCTCCCGGTCGGTCACGGCCGAGATCAGCCCGCCGGAGGCGTCCCGGGCGTCCAGCGCCTTGGTCCAGCTCGCCGGGTTGCCGATCCGGATCGCGGTGGCGATCGTCGACGGCTCCGGCACCACCCGGCCGTTGACGATCGGGGCCGCGCCGGAGGCCTGGAAGCCGTACATCTTGGGCACGACCTTGCTGTTGCCGGCCGCGTGGTCTTCCTGGTAGCCCATCCAGTACGCCGAGATGTTGCCCGCGTTGCCGACCGGCAGGCAGTGGACGTCGGGGGCGGTGCCGAGCGCCTCGACGATCTCGAAGGCGGCCGTCTTCTGCCCGTGCAGGCGGAAGATGTTCACCGAGTTGACCAGCGAGACCGGGAAGTCCTGGGACAGCTTCGAGGCGAGCGCGAGGCAGTCGTCGAAGTTGCCGTTGACCTGCAGCAGCTTGGCGCCGTGCACGAGCGCCTGGGCCAGCTTGCCGAGCGCGATCTTGCCCTGCGGCACGAGCACCGCGCAGGTCAGCCCGGCCCGGGCGGCGTACGCGGCCGCGGAGGCACTGGTGTTGCCGGTCGAGGCGCAGATGATCGCCTTCGAACCCTCCTCGACCGCCTTGGACACGGCCATGGTCATGCCGCGGTCCTTGAAGGAGCCGGTCGGGTTGGCACCCTCGACCTTCAGGTAGACGTCGGCGCCCGTCCGCCGGGAGAGCACGGGAGCGGGCACGAGCGGCGTGTTGCCCTCGTGCAACGTGACCACGGGGGTGGTGTCAGAAACCGGCAACCGATCCCGGTACGCCTCGATCAAACCCCGCCACATGGCCCTGCCCCTTCGTCGTCAACTGTGCAAGCATGCCGTACCCAGCGAAAACCGGGACCGCCCGTCCACGAAGCGGGATCACACCCCGCCCTCGACGCGCAGCACGCTGGCGATCGAGCGGACGATGTCGAGCGTGCGGAGGTCCTCGACGGTGGCGGCCAGGTTCGCGTCCGGCGCGCCATGGGTCACGATCACCAGCGTGGCGTCCTCCTCCCGGCCGGATTGCCGGACGGTCGCGATGGACACCTCGTGCTTGGCGAAGACGCCCGCCACGGTGGCGAGCACGCCCTGCCGGTCGGCCACGTCGAGGCTGATGTGATAGCGGGTGACCGCCTCACCGATCGGCCGGATCGGCAGGTGGGCGTACGAGCTCTCGCTCGGCGCGCGGGTGCCCGACAGGCGGTTGCGGGCCGCCGCCACGATGTCGCCGAGCACGGCGCTGGCGGTGGGCGTGCCCCCGGCTCCCCGGCCGTAGAACATCAGCTGCCCCGCGGCCTCGGCCTCGACGAAGACCGCGTTGAAGGCGTCGCCGACGCCGGCCAGCGGGTGGCTGCGCGGGATCATCGCCGGGTGCACGCGGACGCTGACCGAATCGGTGCCGGCCGAGTCCGGGCCGCGCTGGGCGATGCAGAGCAGCTTGATCGTGCAGCCCATCTCCTTGGCGCTGGCCATGTCGGCGGCCGTCACGGCGGTCATGCCCTCGCGGAACACGTCCGCGGCGGTGACCCGGGTGTGGAAGGCGAGCGAGGCGAGGATGGCGGCCTTGGCGGCGGCGTCGAAACCCTCCACGTCGGCGGTCGGGTCGGCCTCGGCATATCCCAGCTCGGTGGCCTCGTCCAGCGCCTCGCCGAAGCCGGCGCCGGTGGCGTCCATCGACGACAGGATGAAGTTGGTCGTGCCGTTCACGATGCCGGTGACCCGGGTCACCCTGTCGCCGTGCAGCGACTCCCGCAGCGGGCGCAGCAGCGGGATCGCCCCGGCGACGGCGGCCTCGTAGTAGAGGTCGGCGCCACCCTCGGCGGCGGCGTCGTGCAGGGCCGCCCCGTCCTCGGCGAGCAGGGCCTTGTTGGCCGTCACGACGCTCTTGCCGGCCCGCAGGGTCTCGGTGAGCCAGGTGCGGGCGGGCTCGATGCCGCCGACCACCTCGATCACCACGTCGACGTCGTCGCGTTTGACCAGTCCGAGCGCGTCGGTGGTGAACAGCGCCGGGTCGATGTCTCCGCCGCGCTGCCGGCCGGGGCGGCGGACCGCGATCCCGACGAGCTCCAGCGGGGCACCGATGCGGGCGGTCAGGTCGGCGGACTGCTCGTGCAGCAGGCGTACGACCTCGCTGCCGACAGTGCCGCAACCGAGCAGTGCCAGCCGAACCTTGTCAGAACTCATCCCACATCCAATGCGAGCAGATCATCTTCGGTCTCCCGGCGGACGATCACGCGAGACGCGCCGTCGCGCACGGCGACCACCGGCGGTCGGGGCACGTGGTTGTAATTGCTGGCCATGCTCCGGCAGTACGCGCCCGTACCGGGCACGGCAAGAAGATCTCCGGGCTGCACGTCAGCGGGCAGGAATTCATCCTTCACGACAATGTCCCCGGATTCACAATGCTTTCCCACGACGCGGGCGAGCAACGGGGGCGCGTCGGACTTCCGCCCGGCCAGGGTGGCCGAGTAGGAGGCGTCGTAGAGCGCCGTCCGGATGTTGTCGCTCATCCCGCCGTCCACGCTCACGTACGTCCGGATGCCGTCGACGTCCTTGACCGTGCCGACCTCGTACAGGGTGAACACGGACGGTCCCACGATGGCCCGGCCCGGCTCGATCGAGAGCTTGGGCCGGCTGAGGTTTTCCGCCGCGCACTCGGCATCGACGATCTTGTTGATCCGCTTGGCCAGGTCGCCGGCCGGCGACGGGTCGTCCTGCGTCGTGTACGCGATGCCGAAGCCGCCGCCGAGATCGAGCTCGGCGAGCTCGACGCCGCGCGCGTCGCGGATCTGCGCCTGCAGCGCCAGCACCCGCCGGGTGGCCACCTCGAAGCCGGACGTGTCGAAGATCTGCGAGCCGATGTGCGAATGCAGCCCGTGCAGGTCGAGCACGTCCTCGTCGAGCACCCGGATCGCCGCGGCGAACGCGGCGCCACCGGCCAGCGAGAAGCCGAACTTCTGATCCTCGTGCGCCGTCGCGATGAACTCGTGGGTATGCGCCTCGACACCCACCGTCACCCGGATCAGCACCTTGGGCCGCTTGCCGGCCTCCCGGGCCAGCGCGGTGAGCCGGTCGATCTCCTGGAACGAGTCCAGGATGATCCGGCCCACGCCCGCCTCCAGCGCCCGGGTCAGCTCCGACAGCGACTTGTTGTTGCCGTGGAAGCCCATCCGCTCGGCCGGGAAGCCGGCCGCCAGCGCGACGGCCAGCTCGCCGCCGGAGCAGACGTCGAGGAAGAGCCCCTCCTCGTCGATGACCTTGACGACGGCCTTGCAGAGGAACGACTTGCCCGCGTAGTAGACGTCCGCGCCGGCGAAGGCCGCCGCGAAATCGCGGCAGCGCGACCGCAGGTCGTCCTCGTCCAGCAGGTACGCCGGCGTGCCGTACTCCGCTGCCAGATCGAGGACGCTCACGCCGCCGATCTCCAAGGCCCCGGCCTCGGCGCGGGTCACGGTCCGCGGCCAGAGCTGCGGCATGAGCTCGTTCACGTCTTGCGGGGTACGCAGCCAGGCCGGTCCCCGATTGCCGATGTCGCCGTGCAGCGCCCCGGCCTCATGTGCCCGCATGACTACATCTTCTCCGGCGCGGAGACGCCCAGCAGTGCCAAACCGTTGGCGATCACCGTTCGGGTGGCGTCATTCAGCCACAGGCGGGCCCGGTTGGCGTCGGTGATCGGCTCGTCGCCCTTCGGCACGATCCGGCAGCCCGGCTCGTCGTAGAACCGGTGGTAGGCGCCCGCCAGCTCCTCCAGGTAGCGGGCGACCCGGTGCGGCTCGCGCAGCTCGGCCGCGCCGCCCACCACGGCCGGATATTCGCCGAGCGCCTTGAGCAGGTCGTTCTCCTTCTCGTTGGTCAGCAGCTCGGGGCGGAAGTCGGCCGCCTCGCCCCGGGTCAGGCCGGCCGCCGCGGCCTGCCGGTTGGCACCCGCCGTCCGGGCGGCGACGTACTGCACCTTGTAGACGGGGTTCTCGCGGCTGGCGGTGGTCCACAACTCGATGTCGATGTCGATCGGCGAGTCCGAGGAGTAGCGGGCCAGGGCGTACCGGGCGGCGTCGACGCCCAGCGCCTCGACGAAGTCCTCCAGCGTGACGACCGTGCCGGCGCGCTTGCTCATCCGCAGCGGCTCGCCGTCGCGGACCAGGCTGACCAGCTGGCCGATGAGGATCTCGAGGTTGCTCTCCGGGTCGTCGCCGAAGCAGGCCACCATCGCCTTCATCCGGCCGATGTAGCCGTGGTGGTCGGCGCCCAGCATGATCACGACCCGGTCGAAGTCGCGCTTGCGCTTGTCCAGGTAATAGGCGCAGTCCGCGGCGAAGTAGGTCCATTCGCCGTCCGACTTGCGCAGCACCCGGTCCTTGTCGTCGCCGAAGTCGGTGGTCCGCAGCCAGGTCGCGCCGTCGGCGTCGAAGACGTGCCCCTGCTCACGCAGCCTGTCCAGGGCCTCCTGCAGCTCACCCCGGTCGTGCAGGTCCTTCTCGTTGAAGTACGTGTCGAAGTGCACACCGAACTCGTCCAGCGACGCCCGGATCTCGGCGAACATCAGCTTGACGCCCTCGACCCGGAACACCTCCAGCGCCTCGTCCTCGCCCAGCTTCAGCGCGTCCGGGGCCGCCGCCAGCACGGCCGTGGCGATCTCCGCGATGTACGCGCCGCCGTACCCGTCCTCGGGGGCCGGCTCGCCCTTCGCGGCGGCATACAGCGACCGGGCGAACCGGTCGATCTGCGAACCGGCGTCGTTGAAGTAATACTCGGTGCCGACGTCAGCGCCGGCGGCACGCAGCAGCCGGGACAGGGCGTCACCGACAGCCGCCCAGCGCACCCCGCCGATGTGCACGGGACCGGTGGGGTTGGCGGAGACGAACTCCAGGTTGATCCGCTGGCCGGCCAGCCGGTCGGTGCGGCCGTACGCCTGCCCCGCCAGCACCACGTCGCGCGCCAGCACGCCAGCGGCGGCCGCGTCCAGGCGGATGTTCAGGAAGCCCGGCCCCGCGATCTCCACCGACTTGATGCCGGGCCGGCTGCTGAGCTCGTCGGCGAGCGCCCCGGCCAGCTCACGCGGCGCGACACCGGCCTTCTTGGCGAGCTGCATGGCCATGGTCGACGCGTAGTCGCCGTGCTCGGGATTACGGGGTCGCTCCACCGTCGTGGTCTCCGGGAGCAGGGAGACATCCAGGCCGCGGGTGACGAATATGGCACGGGCAGCTGTGAGAACGGTGGCAGCGAGGTCAGCGGGAGTCACCGAGCCATGCTATCCGGGTAGACTTTGGCGCCCGGCGGCGTACCGGGGCCTGCTCGCGGGCCCGGCCCGACCTTTCCATCGGATTGACGAGGAACGATGAGCATGAGCACCCCGGGACCCGACAGGGTCCCGTCCACCGTGAAGGTCGACAAGACGTCGGGCCAGGGCAAGCCCCCCGCCTCGAAGTCTACGGGCGCCAAGCCCGGCGCGCGCCCCGGTTCCCGGCCGCAGGGCAAGGGCGGCAAGGGCCGCAAGCCGGTCACGCCGGTCAAGGTCAGCGGCAGCCGCAACTGGGGCCCGATCGCGGTGGCCGGCGTGGTCGTGCTGATCGCGGTGGGCATCATCGGGTACGGCGTGTTCGCGTCGATCAAGGGCAGCGAGTCCTGGGAAGACAAGGCCGCCGGGATCGAGGGCATCGTCAACTACCGCGCCCAGAACAACCCGGCGATCAACTCGCAGGAGCACAAGGAAGGCCCGCAGACCTACGCGACGAATCCTCCGGTGGGCGGCGCGCACAACCCGGTCTGGCAGAACTGCATGGGTGACGTCTACCCCCAGCCGATCGCCAACGAGCACGCCGTGCACAGCCTCGAGCACGGCGCGGTCTGGGTGACCTACAAGCAGGGCCTCGCCGCCGACCAGGTCAGCAAGCTGCAGGAGAAGGTCCAGGGCCGGGACTACATGTTCATGAGCCCGATCGCAAACCTGGACAAGAACATCTCGCTGCAGGCCTGGGGCTACCAGCTCAAGGTCGACAACGCCGACGACAAGCGGATCGACGAGTTCATCCAGGCCCTCCGCCTGAAGGCCACGCTGGAGCCGAACGCCGCCTGCTCGAGCGGCAACACGACGACGGGCCCGGTCGCGGCCGCGGCACCCGCGGGCAACTGATGTCCGTCTCGACCGAATCAAGCGCGCCGGCCGACGCCGGCGCACCGAGCGACGACACCACCCCGGCCGGCCGCCGCCGCTTCGGGGCGGTGTGGCTCACCGCGGTGCTGGTGTTCGGCCTGCTCGTAGGGCTGGCGATCGGCCTGCTCGGCCCGCGCCTGGCCACCCCCGGCGACGACTCGGTCGAGGCGGGCTTCCTGCGCGACATGAGCACCCACCACGCCCAGGCGGTGGAGATGTCGATGATCGCCCACGCAAACTCGACGACCCCCGGCGTCGTCACCCTCAGCGCCGACATCGCGCTGACCCAGCACGGCCAGATCGGCTACATGCAGGCCTGGCTGAGCGAATGGCACCTGAGCCCGACCGGCTCGGCGGCCCCGATGGCCTGGATGAAGGACTCATCGGGCTCGGTGCAGAACGGCCTGATGCCGGGCATGGCAACCCCGGCCCAGATGGCCGACCTGCGCAAGGCCACCGGCAAAACGCTGGACGTGCAGTTCCTGACCCTCATGCGCCAACACCACCTGGGCGGCATCCACATGGCCCAGGAGGTCCTCCAGGAGTCGGACAACGACGACGTGACCTGGCTGGCGGAATCCCAGGTCCGGGGCCAGCAGGGCGAGATCAACCTGATCGACTCGATGCTCAAGCAACTACAGACGAGCTGACTGGCGGCGCGCCGCGGAACCGATTGGCGATGGCTCCGCGGCGCCTGCTAGGCTCAATCTCGCTGAGCCCCCGTAGCTCAGGGGATAGAGCGTCGCCCTCCGGAGGCGAAAGCGCAGGTTCGAATCCTGCCGGGGGCACCCTAGGCTTAGCAGCGCAAACAAGGCCATTGACCAGGCGAGAGCCGGTCGGTGGCCTTTCTTGTATGTCCGGTTGCACAGGGCCGGACCGGCCCTCGGCAGCCGTCCACGCCAAATGCGCCAAGGGAATCAGCGGCATTCCCGGGCACACGGCAACTACGCCGACCCAGACGGCAGCTCCAGCAGCACAGGATGCCGCGCCTCTCCGATACGACGGAAGGGACCTCAGTCTCGATTCCGGTCGGCCAGCTTCACCTGGAGTTGGTCGGCGAACGTTGGCACGCCGGCCTTAGCGAGCAGAATGGTCAGGCCCTCCGGAGTCATCGGCGGGCGGCGCTTCTCGCCAGCCACCCGGACTACAGTGTCGAGCACCTCGTCAGGCCAGGATTCGAGCAGCTCGCACAGGTAGTCGTCCGGTGTGCAGACCCGCACTCGGTGGGAGGCTAGCGCCTCGGCGGGAAAGTCGGCGTGGTTCCAGGTAACGATCGCGTCGGCGCCACCGGCAATGGCAGCGGCCATGTGCACCCGGTCATCAGGGTCTGTGCCGGGCATCCGCTCGATCAGGTGTGCATACTCAGCTTCGAGTACCTCGCTGTCGGTGAAGTACTCGCGGATCGCGGCGGTGATCGCGGCGGCGGAGGCGGCTGATCGCCGTTGTTCGCGCACGATGACCCGTTCCCATTCGGCCAGCAGAGCATTTGTCCACAGCACCTCGTGCACGCTGTCCTCGGTCAACGCCAGCATGAGATCCATTACCGAGAATGGGAACAGCACATTGGTGTCGACGAAGACTCTGGTCATCGTGAGCACCGACGGATCAGTAGGGAAGGTCCGCGGCCTGAACCGCGTCAGCGATACGGCGGCGTCCCGCCCGGCGGCGTTCCCGGCGAACCTGGAACTCCAGCACGTCCGCCAGGCGCACCACCCGGTGCCTGCTGTCGGGTAGTCGTTCCGAAGGGATCTCGCCGACGTCCAGCAGCCGAGCCACAAACGGCCGGGACAACCCGAGCAGTTCCCCGACTTCGGCCGGGGTCAGAAGGACCTCGGTAGCAAGCACGGTGACGCCATGGCCCTGCGACAGCTGGCCGGCGGAAGCGATCAGCACGGCTACCAGCGATTTGGGCAACGTGATCTCCTCCCCGCTGGGCAGCCGGAGGGTCGCCTCGGAAACCCCGGCCGTTGCGCGGCTAACGGCAGCCGCACGATCACGATCATCCGAGGTCGGTTCGACACGGGTCGCCGCACCTAGAACGCTCGAACGCGCCATCTCAGCCTCCCTGCGCCGATGATATCCGAAACAACTGTAACCCACGACAACCCATATTTCCCCATGCCGGTTCGGCTACGGCCCACAGCCGCAACCGGTCTACAAAACGATTGATATCGGATGAACTCTCATACCGCCCATCCGCGGGGCTCGCGATGGCGCCTCAGCGCAGGTATCCGACGCGGATGCAATACAGGGTGCAGCCTGTCTTGGCCATTTGCACGGATACCCCGACCGGAGGATCGGGCGGGCGCCGGACATCGATACCTGGGTCAGAAGGTGACCTGCAGCGACCCCAGTCGATGGCCGAACGGCGGGGACGGCAGCCAGTCGGGGGTCTGGTAGGCGGGCCGCAGGTCGGGGCAGCGGTTCAGCAGGATCCGCAGGCACTCGTCGGTCTCCATCCGGGCGAGCGCCGCGCCCAGGCAGTAGTAGGCGCCCATGCCGAAGCTGAGATGCCGGTTGGGCTTGCGGGTGATGTCGAAGGTGTCCGGGTCGGGGAAGGCTTCCGGGTCGCGGTTTCCGGCCATCAGCGCCAGATAGATGTGTTTGCCGCCCGGTACGGTGTGCCCGGCCAGCTCGACGGGCTCGGTCGTGACGCGGCCGATCACGCCGGCTGGGCCGTCGCAGCGCAGCATCTCGTCCACGGCGAGCGGCATCAGGTTCGGGTTGGCGCGCAGCAGTGCCAGCTGGTCGGGGTGCGCGAAGAGCAGCACGAGGCCGTTGGCTATCAGGTTCGCGGTGGTCTCGTGGCCGGCGAAGAGCAGCAGCACACAGTTGGCGACGGCTTCGTCTTCGGTCAGGGCGCCCTCGGCCTCGGCCGCCATGAACATGCTCAGCACGTCCTCGCGGGGGGCGCGGCGGCGCTCGGCCGCGATGGTCCGCAGGTAGTCGTGCATGTCGAGCATGCTGGCCTGGGCCCGGCGGATCTGCTGGATGTCGCCGTTGCCGAAGATCGGCAGGATGTCGCGCGACCATGCCTGCAACTGCTCGCGGTCGCTGGTCGGCATCCCGAGCAGTTCGGCGATCACGTTCGCGGGCAGTGGGTAGGCCAGGTCGCGTACCACGTCCATCTGGCCCTTCGGGGCGACGGCGTCGAGCAGCTCGTGGGTGAACGCGCGCACCCGTGGCCGGAGTCGGTCGACCGTCGCCGGGCTGAAGTAGCGCTTGAGCAGCCGCTGCATGCGGACGTGGTCGGCCGGAACGGTGTGTCCCATCCACATCTCGATGGACCGGCTGACCGGGCGCAGTTCGTCCTGCTCCTCGGGCGTGAGCCGCTGCAGGACCCGGGCCATGTTCGCGGTGTCCATCCGCTTGTCCCGCAGCGCGGCCATGATGTCCGCATGCCGGGTGAGCAGGTAGGCGTCGAGCTGTGGCAGCCAGGCGAGCGGGCTCTCGGCGCGCACGCGCCGCAGGAAGGCGTTCTGATCGGTCATCGCCTCCGGAGCGAACAGGTCGTATTCCCGCACGGTCGCTATTCGGGCACTCATGGATGCGATTGTGCGGGACGCCAGTGATCCATCTCTATGCCTAATTCAGCGGTGGCCGGCGAACGGCCCGGTCACCCCGGTCGCCGCTCGAGTTCGCCCTTGATGCGGCTCAGCGTCTGGCGCATTCCCGCGCGGTTGGCCTGCGGTCGCTGCCTCGCGACGCTGCCGGTGAACACCCGTCCCAGCGTTGCCGCCGCCTGATTGCGCCGATCCTGCCAGTATTCGGTGATCAGGGTGCCTCCGTCCGCCGGCGCCAGCCGATATCCCCAGCGGGACACCGGCTGGCCGAAGGTCGTCACGTCGAAGGCGAACTCCCTGCCGGGCTCGGCCGTCACCACCCGGCAGGTGGTGAACCATAGGTAGCCGCCGCGCCGGTTCCAGCCGATGAACCGCTCCGGTTGGGATCCCTGACGCCGCCACACCCAGACGGCGAAACACTCGGGGCTCCACCCGGCAATGCGCCGCACGTCCGACACTGCCGCGTACGCCTCGTCCGGTGGCACCGCCACGCTGATCTGTTCCTGGACCTCGTCGGCCATGACGAGCACTCTAACTTTAGCGATACAGGGCACGGGCCTCGGCGACGATGCGGCCGCGTTCCGAGGCGGGAAAGCGGTCGAGCATGGCGTTGACCTCGGTGGCGACGGTGTTCGCGCCGAACAGTTCGGTGCCGGGCTCCATGCGTACGCCGTCGGCGAGCGTCGCGGCGATGACCGGGTCGAAGCCGAGGGCGTCGACGAGAGCCGCGACCGCGGCGACGTCGCCCGGGTCGTCACCGGCGACCGCGATCGCCTTGCGCCCGGCTGATCCGGCGGGCCGCGCCCCCTCCTCAAGATCGTGGTAGCCCATGTGGTTGAACGCCTTGACGACCCGGGACCCGGGCAGGAACGCCTGGACGATCTCGCTGGAGGAGGTGCGCGGGTCGGTGAGGTCGTCGCGGACGCCGTCGACCTCCCACCAGTAGTTCATGGCGTCGACGACGAGCTTGCCGCGTAGCGCGTTCACCGGAATCGTGCGGTGTTTGCCGAGCGGGAGGGCGAGGATGACGATGTCCGCCCGCCCGGCGGCCTCGGCCGCGGTCACCGCGACCGCGCCCGGCGTGAGGATCTCGACGATGAGAGAGATCTTCGACGGGTCGCCGGAGCCGGCGACCAGGACGCGATAGCCGGCCGCCACGGCGAGCCGGGCCAGCACGGTGCCGACCTTGCCGGCGCCGAGGATGCCGATCGTGGTGGTCATCGCTCAGCCCGCCAGGATGTCGTGGACCATGGGCATCACCTTGGTGCCGAACAGTTCGACGGTGCGCATCCGGGCGCTGACCGGCTGGGCGCCGACGGTGTAGATGAGGTCGAAGCGGCCGGCGCCGAGGGTTTGGACGGCCTTGGCGATCTTGCGGGCGACCGTCTCGGGTGAGCCGATGTACAGCGAGCCGTGGGCGACGTCGGCGTCGAACTGCGAGCGCTGCAGTGGGGGCCAGCCGCGTAGCGCGCCGATCCGGTCCCAGATCACCTTGTGGGCCGGGTAGAACAGTTCTTTGGCCTCGTCGTCGGTGTCGGCGATAAAGCCCGGCGAGTGCATGCCGACCGGGTGTGCGTGGGTGCCGAGTTGGTCGGCGGCCCGGCGATAGAGATCGACGTAGGGTGCGAAGCGTTCCGGTGAGCCGCTGATGATGGCGAGCATGAGTGGCAGCCCGTATTTCGCGGTGCGTACCACTGACTGTGGGGAGCCGCCGACGCCGATCCAGGTGTCCAGGCGCCCGGATTCGGTCTTGGGGAACACGTCGGCGTTGTCGAGTGCGGCGCGGGTGGTGCCGGTCCAGGTGACGGGTTTCTCGTCGAGCAGTTTCACGAACAGTTCGGCTTTCTCCTCGAACAGCACGTCGTAGTCGCTCAGGTCGTAGCCGAACAGGGGGAAGGACTCGGTGAACGAGCCGCGTCCCAGGATCACCTGGGCGCGGCCGTGTGAGATCGCGTCCACGGTCGCGAAGCGCTGGAAGACGCGGACCGGGTCGTCGGAGCTCAGCACGGTCACCCCGGAGGCCAGCTTGATGCGTGAGGTGCGGGCGGCGATCGCGGCCAGCACGGTCTCCGGGGTGGAGATCGAGTATTCCGGGCGATGGTGTTCGCCGAGCGCGATGACGTCGACGCCGAGCTGATCGGCGAGCACGGCCTCCTCGACGACCTGCCGGATCGCCGCGGCGTGCGAGACCGGCACGCCGGTGTCATCTACCGGTACGTCGCCGAAGGTGTCGAGACCCAGCACGAGATCGGTCATGGCACTGCCCTTCAAATAATTGACGTGTCACTCATATATAGTTGACGTGTCAAACGCAGAAGGGTGGGCCGTTATGCCCGGCAGCCGGAAGCTTCCCAGCCGCGGCGAGTTGCGCACGTGGCGTGAGTTCATCGAGACCACCGAGGCACTTCGCGGGATGCTCTCGGCGCGCCTGCACAGCGACTCCGGGCTCTCGCCGGGTGACTATGCCGTGCTCCTGGCGCTGAGTGAGGCCACCGGAGGCCGGATACGTTCGTCCGAGCTGGCCGCGCGCATCAGTTGGGAACGCAGCCGGCTCTCCCACCACCTCGGCCGGATGGAGCGGCGGCAGCTGATCCGGCGCGAGGAGTGCGCCACCGACAACCGGGGCGCGGAGGTCGTGCTGGAGCCGGCCGGCGCCGAGGCCTTCCGCGGGGCCACGGTCCCGCACCTGCGGGCTATCCGGGAGCTGTTCGTCGACGCCCTCACCCCCGAACAACTCGCGGCCGCTGGCGAGATCGCCGCCGCCCTGCGGGACCGGGTGCGACGGCCGCCACCAGGTCGCGGCCAGCACGGCGAGGAAGACGGCGGGGTCCACCGGTAGGCGACGGAAACGGGGCCCTGCCGCAGTAGGTCCACAAAGGGCCGTCCCGCCCGCCGACCCGAGGGCACGGGGGTCGGCGGGCGGGACGGGGCCGGTGCGGTTACTTGCCGTTCTGGTCCGCGTCGGCGGACATGACGATCGCGCTGACGTAGCCGTTCGCGTCCTTGGTGACCTTCATCAGCATGCTGTCCACGAAGATCGTGTCGTTGGCGTTCGTCGTGTCCCGGCCGGTGTGCGTGTTGTACGGCGCCGCGGCGAAGACCTCGTCGTTGAGCTTCTCGTCGAACATCATCTGAGTGGTCAGCACCCGGTCGTTGTTCACGTGCACCATCGCGTGGATGTGCACGGTGCGCCCCCGGTACCAGCCCGGCCAGATCGTCGTGAACTGCACGATCCCGTCCGCGTTCGTCACCTGGGCGCCACGCAGGTAGCGCTTGTCGTCGGTCGGCACGAGGTCCGCCGCGGCCTGGTTGGCGCCCCCGGGTCCGCCGGAGGGTGGCGTGCCGCCGGGCCCACCCGGTCCGCCCGAGGGAGGTGGGCCGCCGGGTCCGCCGGGTCCGCCGGACGGCGGGGCACCACCGGGTACGCCGCCACCACCCTGGGACGCCGACTCGGCACCGGAATAGAGCCCGGCGGCATCGCAGTGCCAGATCTCGACGACGGCGTTGGTCAGCGGCTTGCAGGCCTCGCTGTCCATCACCTTGATCGCGACGACGAGCTGCGTGCCCTGCCGGTCCTCGCGAATGTCGCTGCGGATCTTGTCAGCGTCGAAGTAGTACGGCCCCTGGGTCACCGCGGGGCTGAGGGTGCAGGTGTTCGTGCCCTCGAACAGTGACGTCAGATCGGCCGACGTGGTCGCCTGCGGCGTGACCGAGGCGCCGGTCGACGTGGTCACGGCCGTCGGCTGGTCGCTGCTGCAGGCAGCCAGCAGCGAACCGAGCCCGACCGAGCTGATCCCGGCGAAGATCGCTCGCCGGCTGACCCGCTGCCCTTCATGGTGATCGAACATCTCGTCCTTTCCGCAGAGAACCGCCCAAAACTCGCAGCGTAAGACGGACGAAACGTATGAGTGGCGCTTATCAACCGGCTATCGCGCGGCTGTGCGCCAGCTGTGGATGCCTGTCAGGTATGAACCGCCGCGCAGCCGGAGGGCCCCGGCGCTCCGGCCGAGGCCCTTGCTGACAATGGCTAGCCGCCCGCGATCGTGAACTGCGAGCCCGGCTGGATCACGACGTCGCCGTCGGCCGAATTCGTGATGGTCACGTTCGACAGGGTCGCGTTTCCTCGGGCGCCGCTCATGGCCAGGATGCCCGCGCCGTTGTTCGACTTGTCGATGGTGACGCCGGTGATTGCGACGTTCGGCATGTTGCCGCCGCCGTTCTTGAACTGGATGCCGTCATACGTCGAGTCGGCGATGTCCGTATCGCGGATCGTGACACCCGTGATGTCCTTCGTGGACGGGAACAGGGTGATCGCGCCGAACTCCTGGTCCTCGTTCCAGAAGGCGCCGCCCGTGCGGTACAGGCCGTTGTTGGCGATCAGCGTGGTGCCCGAGAACGGCAGCGGGCTGTGATCGGTCGCCAGCATGATGCCCGGGTAGTTCATCGTGTCGTAGACGAGGTTGTTCTCGATCGAGTTGTTGTAGCCGCCGTAGATCGCCACGCCGTTGGCGCGCCAGGTCAGCTGGATCGTGTTGTTCAGGAAGTGGTTGTCGTGGGCGATGTCCACCGCCTGGTCCTTCACGTACGGGTTGGCCCAGACCGCCAGCGAGTCGTCGCCGGTGGTGCGGAACGACGAGTTGAAGACCTTCGAGTTCCGCGTACCGTTGGAGAAGTTGATCCCGTCCGCGTAGGTGTTGCGGATCCGCATGCCGGAGAATTCCAGGCCGTCGCCCGGGTTCCAGTAGGCCGGGGTGTCCGAGTAGTCGCGGCCGACCCACGCGCCGACGTTGACGTGTTCGATCCAGACGTTGCTGATCTTCGTGTTCTTGCCGAACCGGCCGTTGAGGCCGTGGCCCCGGTTGGCCCGGTTCGTGGTCATGCCGAAGATCGCGAGGTCGGAGATCTGGGTGTTGTCGTCGATGTCGAAGCCGACGTTGCCCTCGTGCGGATGGTTGATGTTGCCCGTGACGTTCTGCGGCTCGGTGTCGGTGTAGAGCCGCGAGTGCCACATGCCCGCGCCGCGGATCACCACGTTGCGGATGCCCCGCTGGTTGTACTGGCCGCGGGCCGGGTCCGGCGAGAGGATCTTCTGCTCCTGGCGCCACTGCCCCGCCGGGATCCAGACGCAGCTGATCACGCCGTTCTGGTCGTCGGTCACCGCCCGCTGGAGCGCGGCCGAGTCGTCGACACCGTCGTTCGGCACCGCGCCGTAGGTGGTGATCGAGGTGCAGTCGGCCGGCTTGCTCGCCGCCGGGGCCACCTGCTCCAGGTCGATGAGGTCGACGATGTAGAACGCCGCGTTGTCGCCCGCGTCCCGCTGCAGCTTGAACTTCGTGCCGGCCGGGTACGACTGCGCGAGCAGCGCCTGCGATTCGTCGAAGAGCCGGCGGGCGTCGGCCGACGGCGAGTTTGACAGCGACTCGGTGTCGTCGGTCGTGCCGTAGAGCCAGCTGTTCCGCGACGACAGCGTCAGCTTCTGCGCGAACGTGTCGTTCACATACAGGCTCAGGCTCGCCGTCTGACCGCCACCGCCCGGCGCGTCCGGGATGGAGTTGCGCACCACGATCGAGTTGGCCTGGTTGGTCGAGGTGAACTCGACGAACTGGCCCGTGCCGGTCAGCCGCACCGACCTGCGACCCGAGGACTCGGTGGCGAAGTTGGTGTGCCCGAACGTCCGCAGCGCGTCCGCCTCCAGCAGCGTGCCCTGGTAGCGGGCGGCCTCGGCCTCGTACTCGACGTACGGCACGGCGGCGCCGCGGCCGACGACGATCGACCGGGCGAGCGTGTTGTTGTTCTCATTGGTCTCCGCGACCGCGTTCGTCGCGTCCGCCGTGCCGGTCAGGGTGGCACCGCCGCTGGTCGCGGTCCAGGTGCCGCTGACCGCGACGGTCGCGGTGGCGCCCGCCGCGATCGCCGCGGTGGTGCCGTTCAGCGTGCTGCCGCCCACCACCAGGCGGGTGGTGGACGCGCCGGCGCCGGAGGTGCCGCGGTTGTGGACCGCGACGCTGAATGAGACCGCCGCGCCGACGGCCGGGTTCGCCGGGTTCGAGGTGATGCCGGCGACCTCCAGGTCCGGGCCGGGCGCCTGCCCGACCACCAGTTGGGTGGCCGAGGTGAAGGTGTTGTTGCCTTCGTTCTGCTCGGCGACCGTGTTGGCCGGGTCGGCCACCGCCGCCACGCTGTAGCTGCCCATCGGCTGCGCCCCGACGTTCGCGGAGACCGTGGCCGACGCGCCGGCGGCGAGCGCGCCCACCGGGGCACTGCCCACGACGGTGCCGCCCAGCCGGAAGTCCACCTTGGTCGCGGCGGCGGCCGCGGTGCCCTGGTTTCGCACCGTGGAAGCGAGGGTGACCGGGGACGCCTCGTTCGGCGCCGCGGGCGTCCAGGTCGCCGCGGTGACGACCAGGTCCGGGTTGGGCGCCCAGCCGCCGAACACCTGCAGGTCGGCGACCTGCCCGCCGGGCGCGCCGGTGTTGCTGAAGATCTGCAGTCGCAGATCCGCGGCGCGGCCGGCGACCGGGATGGTGACCGAGTTCTGGTTGGTCGCCGGATTGAAGACGTAATCGGCCCGGGCCTTCAGCGAGACGAATTCGGTGGCGGCCTGGGCGCGGCCGAGGACCTGGATGCTTTGGGTACGCGTACCCCAGATCGGGTCGGGGTTGAGCTTGACCACGACCGCGGTGACATCGGCGTCGGAGCCGAGCCGCACGGTCAGCGACGCCGGGAAGCCGTTGGACTCCCAGTAACTGGTCGGGCTGCTGTCGTTGGCGTTGCCGGGCACGAACGCGAAGACCGACGACGACGCCTCGATCGGCTTGCCGCCCGCCAGGTTCGTGCCGGTCGGCGGGTCACCCGGATCGCCGGGGTCCTCGCCGCCCGCCACGCCGTAGACCTCCAGTTCGGACAGTTGCGCCGCGGGCCAGCCGGTGTTGCCGGTGATGGTCACCCGCAGATACCGGGCGGTCGACGCGGAGAAGTTGATCGTCACGGTATTGGCCGCGGCCGGATCGAAGATCCGTCCGGCCGAGCCGGACAGGACGGCGAAGCTGCTGCCGTCGGTGCTGCCCTGCACGCTGAGTGTCTGGGTACGCGCGCCCCACGCGGTCGCGGGCGGCAGCCTCAGGACCACTTGATCAACCGCGACGCCGCCGCCGAGGTCGACCTGCACCCACTGCGGGAACGCGTTGGCCGGGCCCTCCCAATAGGTCTGTGCGTTGCCGTCGGTGACGTTGGCCGCGGTGTAGGGCCCGTTGGCGCCGCTGGCCGAGGCCGGCTTGCCGACGGAGAGGTTGGGACCGCCGGCCGCGAGGGCGGGCGTGGGGACGAGCGCGGCGGCGACGACCAGGCCGGCCGCGAAGAGGCTGCTGAACAGCCGTCTTCTGAGCTGCTTCCGTTTCATGGCGTCCTTGTTCTGTGAGAACGACAGAGGGATGACCGCGCATTGAGGGGAAGGGCGGATGAACGACTGCCACGATATTTCGGCCTGCTCCACGGAAATTACGTGGTGTCTGCCAAGTTCTTGCGGCGCGGGGCATTCAATGTTTCAGATATGTCACTGGTTCGTCAACGCCCGAAACACCTGTGACGCGCGGCGAGCCGCGCCTTGGGCGCGTTCGACTACGGCGCGTGGGGAACCAGCCATGGCCCGCCGTCCTGCGGCAGCCGGGCAACGCGGCAACGCCGCGAGGCGGCGAGGCGGCGAGGCCGCGCGGCGGTGATGCGGCACGGCGGCGAGGCGGCGAGGGTCAGGGTTTCGAGGCGGAGGCGGTCACAACGGCAGGGTGACCACCGTCGGCACGCCCGCGACACAGGTCACCGTCATCCGGATGCGGCTCGCGGGCTTCTTGAAGACGATCACCGCGGCGACCGCGGGCCCCTGATTGACCCTCTGCACGACGTACGGGTCCGTCGGCGTCCACGACACCAACTCGGCCCGGCCGGCGACGCAGCGCGCGTCGATCGTTCCGCCGCGAGACGTGAAAGTCCGCACGTCGGCGATCGGCTCCGCCGGGGTCGGCTCGGTCGTCGGGTTCGGCCCCGTCGCGGGCACGGTTGGCTCGCCGGTCTCGGCGGGCGGCGGCGAAACGGCGGCGGAGGAGGAGGCCGCCACGGACGGGACAGCACGGCTCCGGTCGGGCGCGACGGCCGCCGGCTGGGTCGGTGTCGCGGCCGGTCCGCCCGGGGCCGCACCGGTCGCCGATCGCCCGGAGATCAACGGAGGCGCGGAGGTCGCCACGTCGGCGCCGTTCCCGGCCCCCTCCGGCAGGAACAGCCACAGCAGGACGGCTGCGGCGACCGCTGCCGCGATCCCGCCGAGGACCAGGCGCTTCCGCGGCCGGATCGGGGCGACCGACTCGGCCGGCGACGGCAACGGCGACGGCGGCTTCAGCACGGCGGCCCGGGCCAGGGTCATGGCCACCTGCGCCGCGCTCGGCCGCTCCGCCGGCTCCTTGCGCAGACACCGGTTGACCAGGTCGGCGACCTGCGGCGGGACCTCGCTCAGCCGGGGCAGCGGCGCCGGCTCGACGTAGACGTGCGCGGACAGCATCTGCGTCGTGCTGTCGACGGTCCACGGCGACTCGCCCGCCAGCAGCCGGTACATCAGCACCCCGAGCGCGTACACGTCGGAAGCGGGCTCCACCGGGCCGCCGGTGAGCCGCTCCGGCGCCAGGTAGGCGGGCGTGCCGAACAGCGCGGCCTCGGGATCGGCCGGCCCGGCGACCGCGGCCAGGCCGAAGTCGACGACCTTCGCGCCCTCCTGGGTGACCATGACGTTGCCCGGCTTGATGTCGCGGTGCACCAGACCGTCGGCGTGGGCGGCGGCCAGCGCCGCCGCCACCTGGCCGCAGATCCGGAAGATCTGCGCCGGCGGGATCAGCCCGGACTGCATCCGCTGCTGCAGCGTGATGCCGTGGACGAGCTCCATGACCACGTACGGGACCGGGCGCCCGTGCTCGTCGGACTCGCCGTAGTCGTAGACCTGGGCGATGTTGGGGTGTGACAGCGTGGCGGCGGCGCGGGCCTCGTCCCGGATCCGGGCGCGGGACTGCGCGTCCCCGGCATACCGGCCGGCGAGCACCTTGACCGCCACCGAGCGGCCGAGCACCTCGTCGCGGGCGTGCCAGACGACGGCCATGCCGCCCCGGCCGAGCTCGTCCAGCAGCGTGTAGCGGCCGCCGAGCATCTGCTGCTGAACCTCCATCCGAGGCAGTCTGCCTGCAAAGACGCAGATTCGCACAGTGCTCCGCCGATAAGCGCGGCTCACGTTGCCTCGCGCCGGTGACAGAGCGCTCAAATCGGAAAGTGAGCGGCTGATCACTAGGAAAACTTGCAGATGAGGAGAATATTCACGTACGACCCGTCCGCGCGGCCTACTCGGGCTTCGGCTGCGGGTGTTTCATCCACCACTCGGTGAACTGCCGGGCCTGACCAAGATTGTCCAGCCGCAGCACCCACATGTTGCTGTACGTCCGGGGTGGCTCGCGGTAGACCGTGGTGGCCTCGATGACGGCGAGATCCTCGGTGACGATGATCGGGTGCCACTCGAAGGTCGCATCCCCCGGCTCGTCGCGCCGCCGCAGCCACTGCGCCACGATCTCGTCCCGGCCGAGCCAGGGCTTGGCGAACGGCTCGGTGAAATATGCCGCGTCGTCGGCGAACAGCCCGCCGATGTGCTCGGGGTCGTTGGACTCCCACGCTCGCCGGTAGTTTCGCACCCAGGCGGTGACGGCGTCGAGGCTGGTCATGGCGTCTCCCCTTCCGCGGGAACCACGTCGTCAGCCTACCGAGCCGGCTCGGCATAGGCCGACTGCTGAAACTCGGTCAGGGCCCCGCTCCACAGGAAGTCGCTGACCTGGGTCAGCGCGATGGCGGTCAGCTCCTCGTGCGGGTCGTTGAGCCAGGTCGTGCCGTAGCCGCCGGACCAGCCGTAGCCACCCGGCAGGACGGCGGGTGGCTGCGGAGTCACGGTCACGGCCATGCCGAGGCCCCAGCCGCTGCCGCCCAGGAACATGCCGCCGCTGGCGATCTGCTCCGGGGTGAGCCGGTTGGTCGTCATCAGCTCGACGGACTGCTCCGACAGCAGGCGGGTGCCGCCGTGCACGCCGCGCCGCAGCAGCATGCGCGCGAACGCGTGGAACTCGTCCACGGTGGACACGAGGCCACCCGAGCCCGACGGGAAGACCGGCGGGTCGCTCCAGTCGCTGGTCGGCTGCTCGGTGAGCTTGCCGGTCGCGGAGTCGGTCATGAGGTGGACCGGGAGCTGCGCGGCCCGCTCGGCCGGCAGCCAGAAGCCGGTCTCGGCCATGCCCAGCGGCTCGAACAGCCGCTCGCGCAGCAGCTCACCGAGCGGCCGCCGGGCCGCCCGGGCGAGCAGCACGCCGAGGATCTGGGTGCCGGTGTTGTATTGCCAGCGATCGCCGGGCTGATACATCAGCGGGAGGGTGCCGAAGCGCCGGACCCACTCGTCGGGGGTGTGCGGCGTGCGTGGATAGGGCGACCCGAGCTCCAGGTGCAGCTCCTGGGCGGCCGCGACGATCGGGAAGGGCGGGTCGATGGTCGGCTCGAGGAGGGTGCCGAAGCCGTTTCGGAAGCTCAGCAGGTCTTCCACCGTCACCGGCCGGCGCGCCGGGACGGTCTCCGCCAGCGGGCCGTCGACGCGGGCGAGCACCCGCTGGCCGGCCAGCTCGGGCAGCACCTTGTGGACCGGCTCCTCAAGGTCGATCACGTCGTCTTCGACCAGGATCATCGTGGCGGCCGCGAGGATCGGCTTGGTCATCGACGCGATCCGGAAGATCGTGTCGCGGCGCATCGGCACGCCGCCGTCGAACGCCGTCGCGCCGATCGCCTCGACCCGGACGTCGTCGCCGCGCGCGACGAGCGTGACTATGCCGGGGAACTCGCCACGCTCGACCCGCGCCGCCATCGTCTGCCGCACCGAAGAGGTCTGCATGACCGACACCCTGCCATTCGGGGCCGACAAAAATCAGAACCCGGCGACGACCGTCTTGCCGATCGCCGAGCCGCGCTCGACGATGCCGTGCGCCCGGCGCAGGTTGGCGGCGTTGACGCCGTCGATCCGCTCGGTCAGTGTGGTGTGCAGCACACCCTTGTCGACCAGTTCGGCGGCCTGCCGCAGGATGTCGTGCTGCGCGGTGCTCGCCGGGTCGAACAGCGCGCGGGTGAACATCAGCTCCCAGTGCCAGGCGATGCTCTTGGACTTCAGCGGCCGCAGATCCAGCCCCGCGGGCTCGTCGATCGCCACGATCGCCCCGAACGGGCGCACGATCCGCGCGAACGTGTCGACCATCCCGGCGGAGTGCGGGGAGAAGACGTAGTCGACACCGTCGGGCAGCGCCGCCGCCAGGTCCTCGTGGTGGTTGACCACCCGGTGCGCGCCGCGGTCGAGGACATACCGCTGCGACTCGGGGCGCGAGGCCGTACCGATGATCTCGAGGTCGGTGCGGCTTCGGGCGAGCTGGACCAGGATCGAGCCGACGCCGCCAGCCGCGCCGAGGACGAGCAGGGTGCCCGTGCTCGTGTCGGTGAGCCGGAGCCGGTCGAAGAGCGCCTCCCAGGCGGTCAGGGTGGTCAGCGGCAGGGCGGCGGCCGCGGCGAAGTCCAGCGACGCGGGCTTGGGGCCGGTGATCCGCTCGTCGACCAGGTGGAACTGCGCGTTCGTGCCGGAACGGGCGATCGAACCCGCGTACCAGACCTCGTCGCCGGGCCGGAAGAGGGTGACCGCGTCGCCCACCGCGACCACGACGCCGGCCGCGTCGTACCCGAGGATCTTGGGTTTCCCGCCCGGGTCGCTGTTCGCCCGGACCTTGACGTCGACCGGGTTGACCGAGACGGCCTCGACCCGGACCAGCAGATCGTGCTCGCCGGGCACCGGCACCGGCAGCTCGAGGTCGACCAGGCTCGCCGGGTCGGAGATCGGGAGATTCCTGCGGTAGCCCACCGCGCGCATGAGTTCAGCCATGTCAACGACGCTATGCCTGAGACCCTAGTTACCGTCAACGGATACTGGTTTCCGATGGGAACTACGATGGCCCGATGGCGACCACCTCCTGCGGCAAGCCGCACGACGTCTACGCGGCCGCGTGTCCGTGCCGCGACATGCTGGATCTGCTGGCCAACAAGTGGAGCGCGCTGGCGCTGGGAGCGCTGGAGGACGGCCCGCGCCGGTTCGGCGTCATCCGCACGAAGCTCGAAGGGGTGAGCCCGAAGGTGCTCACCGCCACCCTGCGCCGGCTCGAGGAGCACGGCCTGATCGACCGCACGGTCTACCCCGCGGTGCCGCTGCACGTCGAATATTCGCTGACCGACCTGGGCAGGGACGCGTGCGAGCCGCTGGCGCTGCTGAGGCACTGGGTGGTCGACAACATCGACCGCTTCCCGGGCTCCGCGGTCTTGTCGGACCCCCGGGCTAACGTCGGCTCGTGACCAATCAGTGGCGGCACCTGCCCGCACCCGCACGGCCGATCGCCGCGGCCACCGACGCCGCGGTCGTGGCCGCGCGCGACCACGACACCGAGGCGCTGACCTCGGCGATCGGCGAGCTGGCCGCGCAGGATCAGGCCCAGGTGGGCCTGATCCTGGGCACGACGGTGCGGCTGCTGCTGGAGCTGACGCACCCGGACGGCCTGGACGGCGACGACATCCGCACGGTCCTGGAGCAGAGCGTCCGGTCGGCGGCCGCGTGGCAGCCCGAGGTGGATCCGCACGTCGTGCTGGTCCTGCTGGCGGGCGCGCTGGGCGTGCACGACGACGAGGAGCCGGCGCTGAAACCGGAGGCGCTGGCCCGGCATTCGACGCTGCTGATCGCCCACCTGCTCGGCGCGCGGGCGCTGCCGGAGCTGATGACGATGGCGCTCGGCGAGATCGAGAGAGCCCAGCTCAATGACTAGGGTGCGGGGTCATGCCGCCGGCCCGATCCCGCTGACCCTCGCCGTCTTGTCGCAGGCCGAGGCCTGGCGAGCCATCGCCTTGGCGAGAGCCGGGCCTGCCGGTCACTGACCGGGCCTTCTCCGGTGGCTCAGCGGGTCGAGCGGAAGGCGTGCCGGTAGGCGTGCGGGCTGGTGCCGACGATCTGCTTGAAGCGCTCGCGGAAGGCGGTCGGTGAGCCGAAGCCGACCCGCTCGCCGATCCGGTCCACCCCCTCGGCGGTGCTCTCCAGCAGGTGCTGGGCCTGCCGGACCCGGGCGCGGTGCAGCCACCGCAGCGGTGTCGTCCCGGTCTGCTCCCGGAAGCGACGATTGAGCGTGCGGGTGCTCATCCCCGCGTGCGCCGCGATGTCGGCCATGGTCAGGTCGCGTCCGGCGCTCTCGCCGAGCCAGCGCAGCAGGGGCTCCATCGTGGAGCCCAGCGGCGCCGGTGGCTGCTCCGGCACGACAAACTGCGCCTGTCCGCCCTCGCGTTCCAGCGGCATGACGGAGAGCCGGGCCGCGTCGGCGGCCACCGCCGAGCCGTGGTCCCGGCGGATCAGGTGCAGGCAGAGGTCGAGCCCGGCGGCCGCGCCGGCCGAGGTCAGGAACTGCCCGTTGTCCACGTAGAGCACATCCGGGTCGACGTCGACCGCCGGAAACCGCTCGGCGAGCCGGGCGGCGGCCAGCCAGTGGGTGGTCGCCCGCCGCCCGTCCAGCAGCCCGGTCGCGGCGAGCACGAACGCGCCGACGCAGATGGAGGCGATCCGGGTGCCGCGCCCCGCGGCCGAGCGCAGCCGGGCCACCACCTCCTCCGGTACGTGCGCGGCGGGGTCGGCGAGCCCCGGCAGGATGATCGTGTCGGCAGTGTCGAGCGCCTCCAGCCCCCACGGCGCCCGCAACACGAAGGCGCCGGCGTCGACCTCCGGAGCCACGGCGCAGACACGCACCTCGTAGGCGGCGGCACCGCCGGCCAGCCGGGTCCGGGCGAAGACCTCCAGGGGTGTCGAGAGGTCGAAGGCGATGACCCCGTCGAGCGCGAGCACGGCCACGATGTGCATGACCGGGAAGCCTAACGCAGGCCTGGCGAGATTCCGTTGGGATATGGCATTCCAGCCACTGTGCGCCGGTCGCCGGCCCGCATAGCGTCATCGACCGTGACAAAATTGCTCCTGTCGATCCACGTCCTGGCCGCGATCGTCGCCATCGGGCCGGTGACGGTGGCGGCCAGCATGTTCCCGGCCGCGACCCGGCGCGCCCTGGCCGAGCCGGCAGACCCCCGCGGTGTGGCCGTCCTGCGGAATCTGCACCGGATCTGCCGGGTCTACGCGGCCCTCGGCGTGCTGGTCCCGGTCTTCGGCCTGGCCACCGCCCGCAGCCTGGACGTCCTGGGCGACGCCTGGCTGATCACCTCGATCATCGTGACGGTCGGCGCGGCCGCGGTGCTGATCATCCTGGTCCTGCCCGGCCAGGCAGCGATCCTGGCCGACGAACACCTGGCCAACGAACCCCCGACCAACGAACGCCCGACCAACGGGCGCCCGACCGACGAACGCCCAGCCAACGGGCGCCCGGCCGACGAACGCCCGGCCGACGAACGCCCGGCCAGCGAGCACCCGGCCAGCGAGCACCCGGCCAGCGAGCACCCGGCCAGCGGCCCAGGTCGGTCACCCGACGGGGCGATCCGGGGACGGCGGGCGGCGGCCCGGCTCGGAATCGTCACCGGGATCTTCAACCTGCTCTGGGCGGTGGTCGTCGTGTTGATGATCGTCCGGCCGGGCTCGACCACGGGGGCGTGACCATGTCCCTCCGGCTGCTGCGTACCGCCGCGCTGGCCGAGCTCGCCAGCCTGATCCTGCTGCTGGCCAACCTCGCGACGGTGCACTGGGCGCCCGTCGCGGCGCTGCTCGGACCGGTGCACGGAGGCGCGTACCTGCTCGTGATCGGGGCGACCGTGCAGGTGACCGGGGATCTGCGCAGCCGGCTCACGGCGGTCGTGCCGGGGGTCGGCGGGCTTCTCGTCCTGCGCCGGCTGCGGCGTCGTCCGGGTCCCGGCCGCGAGGACGGGGATGTATCGATGAGCGCCACGGGTCGTTGAGCACTTCGGCGGCGGTACCTCGCCGGCGCCGAAAGCCCGCTCGACAGGAGCTCGCCATGGCCAGACAACGACCGGTCCCGCCCGGTGGCAGGAAGTCGGCGAACGCCCGGGACCTACCGGCCAACCCGGCACGCCAAGAGGCCGCGCCGCCCGGCCCCCGCCGGCCGTCCTCGGGAGACCCGTCCGACCCACGCCCCATCGCGGCCCCGTTCACGCAACACCCGGCCCCTGTCCCCCGGCCCGGTCCGGACCACCAGCCGGTCGATCCCGCAGCGGCCGGCGCGACGCCACCAGCCCGGACTCCCGGTCGGCCGATGCCGGGTCCGCGGCGCACGCCGCCGGCGGAGGAAGCGGCTCTGGCGGCGGCCCACCCCGGCCCGTCGGCTGCCGAGCCGCTCGACCCGCCCGCCGGGGGACCTACCGCTGCGCCGGCAGCGTCGGCCGGCCCGACCCCGCGCCCGAGACCGACGTCCGCCGCAGTACCGATACCGCAGGCGGACCCGGGCCGGACGTTCGCCGATAGACCCGGCCGATCCAACTCGCATCCCACCGAGCCGGGCCAGGCCCACGGCGGCAACCAGCGCACCTTCGGCCCGGCCCCCGCTCACCGGCCCGGGACCGCCGGTGTCGCCGGGGCGCCGACGCCCCGCCCGCTGCTGGTCAACCCGATGCTGCCCGGCCTGCAACTGCAGCCGATGGTGCACGTCGACGACATGGCCTCGGCAGTCGACTTCTACGAGAAGCTGGGCGGGGAGGTCAACCACGGCGACCGGGACGGCGATTGGGTGCTGATGCAGGTCGGCACCGCCCAGATCGGCCTGGTCACCCGGCCGCCGGACGCCTCGCGCGGTGAGAGCACGGTCGAGCTGAACTTCACCGCGACGATGCCGCTCGCCCGGCTCGAGCGGATGCTGCGTGAGCGCGGCGTCACCGTCGTCGAGGTGGCCACGGACCGTGATCTCGGCACCCGACTGCACGTCGAAACGCCCGAGGGGATGCCGATCAAGATCCACCAGGTCGAGCCGGACCTGATGGTCTGACCAGCGCCGACGCCCGGCCCGCGGTGGCATGGCATGACCAGCGCCGACGCCCGGCCGCAGCGGCATGACCAGCGCCGACGCCTGACCCGCGGGGGCATGGCGGGCGACGCGTCCGGTTCAGGCGGAGGTCTGCGCCAGCGCCCAGCCGCAGATCGCGGCCAGTGGCTCTTCGAGCGTCCGGCCCAGCGGGGTGAGGGCGTACTCGACGTGCTGCGGCGGCTCCTCCTTCAGGACCCGCCGCTCCACCAGGCCGTCCGCGGCCATCGCGCGCAGCGTCTCGGTGAGCACCTTCTGCGTGATTCCCGGCAGCCTGCGGCGCAGCGCTGCCGGGCGCTGCGGCCCGGCCAGCAACGCGTAGATCAGCAGGACCCGCCACTTCGCCGCGAGGCGTTCGAGGGCCTGCCTCGTCGCGCAGGACTCCTCGAGCACGTCCGGGATCACCAGCGTCATCGTCCGTACCCCCGAGCCCGATGGGCACCGCGAAGTGCCTTCTTTGCAGCGACCTGCGCCGAGCCTAGCGTCGACGTGTGGACGACATTCGTACCGAAGAGGTCAGCTTCACCAGTGAGGGTCTCACCCTGCGCGGCACCCTGCGCGTCCCGGCCGGCGCGGACGGCAGCGCGGTCGCGCTGACCGGGCCGTTCACCAGCGTCCGCGAGCAGGTCACCGGCTTGTACGCCGACCGGCTGGCGCGGGCGGGCCTGGTCACGCTCGCCTTCGACCATCGTGGTTTCGGCGCCAGCGCGGGGCGCCGCGGGCACGAGGACACCCAGGGCAAGCTCGCCGACCTGCGGTCGGCCGTGAGCCTGCTGCGGTCGCGGTCCGAAGTGGACGCGGAACGGATCGGCCTGGTGGGCATCTGCCTGGGCGGAGGGTACGCGGTCAGCGCCGCCGCCACCGATCCCCGGGTACGCGCGGTCGCCGGGATCGCCGGCGCCTACAACAGCCCGGCCTGGTTCGCCCGCGACCCGGCCGGCTACCGCGCCGGGCTCCGGGGCTTCATCGACTCCTACGACGACTTCCTGCCGGCCGTGGCGCCGGGAGGCGGCGAGGCGGCGATGGCCGGCGACGAGCCGTGGTCCTACTACGGCACTGCCCGCTCCACCGCCGCTAGCTGGGAGAACAGGGTGACCCGCGGGTCCCTGCACGCCCTGCTGACCTTCGACGCACTCGGCCGGGCGGCCCTGCTCGCCGAGACGCCGCTGCTGATCGTGCACGGCCGCAAGGACGACTACTGCAGTCCCGAACTGGCCACCCGGATGCACGACGAGACCCCCGGCGACAGGGAGATCGTCTGGCTGGACGCCGGGCAGCACATCGACCTGTACGACCGGGAGCCGTACGTCAGCCAGGCGGTATCGGCGACGGCGAGCTTCCTGCGCCGTACCTTGCGCGGTGCTGCCGTGACGGGACCGCCAGCCGCAGGATGAGCAGCCCGAGCAACGCTCCGGCGGGGTTGGCGATCAGGTCGTTGACGTCGACGGTGCGGCGGCTGCCCAGTGTCAGCCCGAGCGTGAGCTGGGTCAGTTCGATGGCCAGGCTCGCCACGACCGCGTGCGCGGCGAGCCGGCGGACCGCGTCCAGGGCCGGCCGGAGCAGCGGGAGCAGCACGCCCAGCGGAATGAACATGATGACGTTGAGCACGAAGCTGGGCGCGTCGACGTCGCCGGGAATCCAGCGCAGCACCGTCCACCACGGCTCGCCGGCCCAGTAGTCGGCGGGCCGCACCCGGATCGGGAAGACGGTGATGGCGACGACGCTCACGGCATACAGGAAAAAGATCGTGACCGTCAGCCGCCGCACCATGATCCGCCAACGGTAGACGACGGATAAAAAGATTGCAGTGGCTGCAAGTTAGGCCGTAGCTTGTCGCGGTGATCGACGTCGAGCCCGTGCCCCCGCGACGGGAGCCTGGTCGCCGGGATCGCAAGAAGCAGCAGACCCGCGAGGCGTTGATCGCCGCGGCGCTGCACCTGGTCGACGAGCGCGGCCTGGAACGGGTCACCGTCGAGGAGATCAGCGCGGCTGTCGACGTCTCCCCGCGCACGTTCTTCAACTACTTCGCCGGCAAGGACGACCCGCTGATCGGTGATCCCCTGGTGGAGCCCCAGGAGATGCGCGATCGGCTCGCCGCCGTTCCGGCGGAGACCCCGATCATCGCCGCGCTGCTGCTGGCGCTCGCACCGGCGATCGCGCAGCTGCAGGCCGACCGGGAGGTGTGGTTGATCCGGATGCGGGTGATCGAGCGGAACCCGGCCCTGCTGCCGACCCTGATGGCCCGCGGCGCCGCCGCCGAGCGGGAGTTCGTCGCGGCGCTCGCCGAGCGCACCGCGACCGCGCCCACCTCGGCGTTTCCGCAGGTGGTGGCCGCTGTCACCGCGGCCGCCCTGCGCGTGGCGATGATGCGCTGGTGCGCGGCCGACGGCGTGCGACCCCTTACCGAGCTAGTGCACGAGGCCTTCGGCGTGCTCGCCACCGGCCTGGCCGCCCCTACGAACGAGGAAGTCTGATGCCGCCCGAAAAGGAACCCGACACCGCCGCGACCCAGTTGGAAGCCGAGGTAGCCGACGACCCGGTGCCCGCGGAAAGTGCGGGGAAGATGTCGCACGGCGAGGTCATCCAGGCCCTGTCCGGCCTGATGCTCGGCATGTTCGTGGCGATCCTGGCCTCGACCGTCGTGTCGAACGCCCTGCCGCGGATCATCGCCGACCTGGGCGGCACCCAGTCCGTCTACACCTGGATCGTCACCACCGAGTTGCTGGCCATGACGGCGACCGTGCCGCTGTGGGGCAAGATGGCCGATCTCTACAGCAAGAAACTCCTGATCCAGCTCTCCCTCGGCCTGTTCGTGGCGGGCTCGCTCATCGCCGGCTTCACGCCGAACGTCGAGATGCTGATCTTCAGCCGGGTGGTGCAGGGCATCGGCGCGGGCGGCATGACCGCGCTCGCGATGATCGTCATGGCGGCGATGATCCCGCCCCGCGAGTTGGGCCGCTACTCCGGCATGTTCGGTGCCGTGTTCGGCGTCGCGACCATCGCCGGCCCGCTGATCGGCGGCCTGCTGGTGGACACCTCCTGGCTGGGCTGGCGGTGGTGCTTCTTCATCGGCGTGCCGTTCTCGGTCGCCGCGATCCTGCTGCTGCAGCGCACCCTGCACCTGCCGAACGTGCGCCGCGCGGTCACCATCGACTGGCTGGGCGCGGCACTGATCACGGCCGGCGTCTGCGACCTGCTGATCTGGTCCACTCTGGCCGGTAACCAGTTCGCCTGGGGATCCTGGGAGACGGCGGCCTTCGTGGCCGGTGGCGTGGTCCTGCTCGGCCTCGCCGTTCTGGTCGAGTCCAGGGCGGCCGAGCCGATCATCCCGCTGTCCATCTTCGCCAACCGCACGGTCTCGCTCACCATCGTCGCCAGCGTGCTGGTCGGCGTGGCGATGTTCGGCGGCACGGTCTTCCTGTCGCAGTACTTCCAGATCTCGCTCGGCAAGTCACCGACCGTGGCCGGGCTGATGAGCCTGCCGCTCATCTTCGGCCTGCTGGTGTCCTCGACGGTCGCCGGCCAGCTCATCACCAAGTACGGCCGGTGGAAGGCCTACCTGGTCGGAGGCGCGGCGGTGATGACCGGCGGCATGCTGCTGCTGAGCACGATCAACGCGGGCACCAGCGTGCTGACGCTGTCGCTGTACATGGTCGTCCTGGGGGTGGGCGTCGGCATGCTGATGCAGAACCTGGTGCTGGCCGCGCAGAACGACGTGCCGGCGCAGGAGCTCGGCGCGACCACCTCCGCGCTGACGTTCTTCCGCAGCATGGGCGGCGCGATCGGGGTCAGCGCGCTGGGCGCGGTGCTGGCCAGCCGGGTCACCACGCTGATGGCCGAGCGATTCGGGCCGGCCGCGGGCGGCGACGGCACCGCGACGGTGCCGGACCTGACGACCCTGCCGCCGCCGGTGCGGGCCATCGTCGCCGACGTCTACGGCCAGGCAACCGCCGAGCTGTTCCTGGTCGGCGGCCCGATCGCCGCGCTGGCCGTGGTGGCCGTCCTGTTCATCAGGGAGAAGCCACTGCACACGACCAGCGGCGACGAGCGCCGCGCCCAGGAGGAGGCCGCCGCGGGCGTGCCCGTGCACTGAGACATCCATGGAGAAGAGGCCCCTCGAAGGGCCTCTTCTTCATGCGTGTCACCCGAACGGGTGACCCCCAGCAGGGGCGGGATCAGCTGGGGCGCAGGCCGACCGAGGTGCGCGGGGACGGCGGCTCGGCGCAGCCCAGCAGGCCGACCAGGCCGGAGATCCACAGCTGGCGGTAGACCGTCGGGCTGGGATGGCTCACCACCAGCTTGACGCCGCTGGCGGCAGCCGTGTGGAAGCAGGCCACCAGGATGCCGATGCCGATGCTGTCGATCAACATCACCCGTTGGAGGTCGAGATCGATCTTCCCGGGTGTGGAGGTGGTTAGCACGTCATTGACCGCGTCGCGCATCACATGCGCATTGTCGAGATCGATCTCGCCGCTGGGCGCGATCTCGACGGTGCTATCGGCCAACTGGCGAGTGGTGATCGGCAGATACACAGCTGCCCTCTTTCCTGGGCGTCGTGCGGACGACGCCACCTCCGCGCGGGGGATCTGCGCTGACCAGCTGCGCAGCGCGGCGCCTCACCCAGGCGCCGTCCGGATACCGCGTCCAACAACAGTCCGCTGGTCTGCAAGTTACGCCAGGTAGGCGCGGAACGCCAGAGTAGTTCATATGGCCAGAATGTGCTGGATCGGTCACCGTTTGACGTGCGCGTTGACGCCAGCCCGGACCGACGTGATCCAACTCGGACCAGGAGCGGCTATTCGCCGGGGTCGTGGCGGCGTCGGGGGCGTGGCAGCCCCTCGATTATCCGGGGCGCGTCGGCGGTCTCGCCGAACAGGTATCCCCGCGTCGGCACCCACTCCCGCCAGGGCCCGAGCCGCGGTGGCACCGCGGCGGCCACCCCGTCGCCGACGCCCTGCAGGGCGCGCAGATATTCCAGCACCCGGGCCGCCGACACGCTGCCTTCCAGAGCCATGCTCAGCATCACCCGGGCGTCCTGGTCGAGCACGAGATCCCGGCCGCGCAAGAGGGCGGCCAGCCCCGCCAGCACCTGTACGACCTCACTCGCGTCCCGCTCGGCGTCCGGCAGGCTGCTCACCTCTGCACTTCCCAGCGATCGATCATCTGTCACGTTCCCCTCGCGCCGCGTGCCGCGAGTCGCCGCCGGCGGCCCACACATCGAGCGGTCCCCGCCGGACCACTCACACACGCGCCAACGCAGAAATGTATTCGTCTCACTACACACCGTCCATCCGATGCGCGCGACCATTGTCCGAATCACGCTCGCTTGGAGGGTGAAGTCCTTGATCGTCCCATTTATCGCGGGAAGGAGTGGGCGGAAGAGCCTGGGCAACCCGGGGGATGCCGGAGTAGGAAGAGGGTGGACGCATCAGGGCACCCACCGTGGAGGAGCCATGACCGACGAGAACCACCCGACGCCGGACGACGATCCGGCGGGCACGCGCGCGAGGCCGGTGTTCCGGACCGGGGCCGAGCAGGAATGGGAGCCCATCGACCTGGCGCTGGCCCAGGGCCGCGACCCGACGCCGGAAAACATCGAACGAGCCCGCCGGGAGCTGGAGCGCGACGGCGCCGCGGCCATCGAGCGCGTCGTCCCCTGACCCGCCGGGTCTAGGTCAGCAGGACCTGCGCGACGATCTCGGTGGGCTGCGCCGAGCCCCGGGCCGGCTCCACCGAGACGGCGAAGACGTCGTTGCCGGGCACGCCGTCCACGATCCGCGCCGCCGAGGCCTCGCCCGCGAGCAGCAGCCCGGCGCCGACCGGGGCCGGCTTCGCGGCGTCCCGGATCGTCCAGAGCTGGAAGGCCCGGTCGGCGGCCGGCGCCCGGTCGGCGCGCAGCGACACCACGCTGGCTCTTTGCAGGGCGGACGAGGCCACGGTGACCCGGCCTCCGCCGATCATCGGCGCGGTGCGGACCACCAGGTCGGGGGCGGCGAGGATCGCCTCGGTACGGGCCTCGCGCAACTCGGCGGCTGCCACGACGGCGTTCTTCTCCCGTACCCGCTGCTCCTGCACCGCCCACGTGGCCGCACCCGCGCCGGCGGCCAGGACGCCCGCCGCGGCCGCGCCCGCGGTGAAGCGGCGCCAGCGTGACACCGCCGCCCGCGCGTCCGGCATCGGCCGGGCCGACTCGGCCGGCGGTAGCTGCCGGGTGCGGCCGACCGCGGCCAGCACCTCCGTGCGCAGCCTCGGCGGCGGAACCGACCAGGTGGTGTCGGCCAGCCGCGACGCGGTCTCGCGCAACTCGTCGACCTCGGCGCGGCACGCCTCGCAGGCCAGGATGTGGCGTTCGAAGGCGACCCGCTCGAGATCGTCCACCGCGTCCAGCGCGTAGGCGCCGACCAGGGCGTGAATGTCCGTCGTGGTCACGCGGTCACCTCCACACCCAGGCAGTCGCGCAGGCGGATCAGGCCGTCGCGCATCCGGGTCTTGACCGTTGGCAAGGGGGTCTTCAGCAACTCGGCCACCTCGCGGTATGAGTGGCCCTGGTAGTACGCGAGCGTCACGGCCTGGCGCTGCAACTCGGTGAGATCGTCCAGGCAGTGCCGCACCTGCTGACGTTCGAGCCGCCCGGCCACCTCGTCGACGACCTCGTCGTACGGGGTCTCCACCGAGGCGATGCCGACCTTCATGGTGCGGTCGGAGGCGGCCTGCTCGGCGCGGACCCGGTCCACCGCGCGGCGATGCGCGATGGTGAAGATCCACGACGTCGCCGATCCGCGGGCCGTGTCGAAGCGGGCCGCCGTGCGCCACACCTCCACCAGCACCTCCTGGGCCACTTCCTCCGCCTGGGCCGGATCGCGCAACACCCGCCGGATCAGGCCGTACACCCGGGCCGCGACCAGATCGTAGAGGCGGGCGAAGGCCGGCTCGTCGCCACGCGCGACCGCCTGCAGCAGCTCACCCACGTCGGTGGCCGGCCCGGTCTCCGGCTGGGGCACGACCGAAAGATGGTCAGGCCGGCGGGCAGCGCCGCGCTCACTCATGACTACAGCCTCTCCATCACTCATGCCCGTTTCAACTGCCATTCGGCGCGGACGGCTACGCGGATGGGTCATCGCACCACAACCAGGCCCCGCCGGCATACAACCGATCGAACGAAGTCGCCGTTTACTACAGGGACAACGGCGGGAGCAGGGATGGCGAACGGATCGGACGCGGAGTATCTGGCGTACGTGCACGGGCGGGCGACGGGCCTGCGGCGCACCGCGTATCTGCTCTGCGGCGACGAGCACCAGGCGGACGACCTGGTCCAGGAGACCATCACCAAGCTGTACACGCGCTGGTCGCGGATCAGCGGCGTGGAGAACGTCGACGCGTACGTGCACACGATGCTGGTCCGCACGTTCCTCGACGAGAAGCGGCGCGGCTGGTGGAAGGTACGCCTCGGCGTCCCACTCGACCGGCCGGCACCCGCACCGCCGCCGCACGGTGTCGAGGAACGCGCCGTGTTACGCGCCGCGCTGTCCCAGGTGCCGCCCGGGCAGCAGGCGGTGCTGGTGCTGCGCTTCCTCTGCGACCAGCCCGTGGCCGACGTCGCCCGGATGCTCGGCCGCAGCGAGGGCACCGTGAAGAGTCAGACAGCCCACGGACTCACGGCCCTGCGCCGGATCCTCGGCGACCGGATCCGTTCCCTCGGGGGTACACGATGAGCAGGCACCCGGACCTGGATGACCTCGACGCCAGTGCGCTGCTGAGCCCGCTCGCCGGCGAACCGGCGGGCCCGTCCCGGATCGACGTGGCGCGCGCGATGGCCGAGGGCCGGCGCCGCCGCCGCACCCGCTGGTGGACGAGCGGAGTGGCGGTCGTGGTCCTCACGGCGACCAGCGCGGCCGGCGGCACGCTGGCCTTCTCCGCCGCGGGCCGGCCCACGCCGGCGCCGTCGCGTCCGATCGCCAGCCCGGCTCCGTCGATCGCCGCCTCGCCGGCCGGTCCGCGGGACTGCACGGTCACCCGGCTGCCCACCGACGGCATCCGCAAGGCCGTGGTCACCGGCGGCGACTCCAGCGGGCGCTGGCAGATCGGCCGGACGTATCCCCCGGGACGCGGGCAGGCGCAGCAGCTGGTGGTCTGGAAGGACGGCGAGCTCGTCGACGAGATCAAGATCGACGGCAGCAACCCCAGCCTGCAGGACATCAACTCGCGCGGCGACGTGGTCGGCGTCGTCGACGAGCGCCCGTACGCCTACAGCGCAGGCCGGACGACCCGGCTCGCCGGCGGTGCCGGCAGCGCGGCAGCCATCAACGATGCGGGCGTCGTGGTTGGCTCCCTCGGGTCCGGCAGCGGGAACAGGCCGGTCCGTTGGTCTTCGGTGACGGCCCGGCCGCAGCGGCTGCCGATGCCGGCCGGCTCCAGCCCCGGGGTGGCGGTCGACGTCGACGAGGCCGGCAATGTGCTGGGCGCGATCGACATCGAGGGCAAGGAGGGCACCGGTTATCTGTGGCTCGCGGACGGCACCGCCCGCTTAATGCCGATGCCCGAGATGGACGGTCGCCGGGCGGACCTGTTCTGGCCGGCGGCGATCCGTAACGGCTGGGTGGTCGGCCAGGGCGCGGTGGGGACGCCGAACCCGACCGCCTTGGCGTTCTTCCGCTATCAGATCGCCACCAACCGCTACGAGCGGCTGCCGACGGCCTCGGGCGTCCCGACGCGGGTGGCGGCTAACGGCTGGGTGCTCGGCGAGGCCGAACTGCCGGTGATCACCAACGCCGCCGGAGCGACGACCGTCCTGCCGAGATACCCGAAGGCGCAGGGCCGGCAGGACTACCTCGTCACCAGCTACAGCGACGACGGCCTCAGCGCGGCGGGCTATGCGGTCGGCACGGACCTCCAGAACCAGCCGCTGCTCTGGCGCTGCCGCTAGGAAGCCTCGGCCTCGGCCTTGGTCTCGGTCCCGGTCCCGGCCTCGGTCCCGGCCTCGGCCTCGGCCTCGGCCAGGGTGATGGTCCGGCCGGTGCTGATCGATTCGCCGGCCGCGGCCAGGATCGCTCCCACCTCGGCGCCGAACGTCAGGTCCAGCGCCGACGCCGGGCCGCCCTTGGCGGCGGTGATCAGGTCGTCGACCGCCCGGCAGAAGGCTTCCACCGGCAGCCACGGCACCGGCGGCACGTCCGCGACCCCGGACTCGCCGTAGAACGCCGCGTCCTCGCGCTCCAGCGCCTCCGGCGCGTCGACCGACAGCGTCAGCGTGCTGACCGCGCCGCCGGCGTGCCGCAGCAGCACGTGCGTCATGTCGCGGTCGCCGGCCAGCGCGGTCACCTTGGTGACCGGGCCCAGCACCGGCAGGATCAGCGCGACCGCGTGCGGGCCGACGTCCCACAGGCCGCCGCTCTCCTTGCGCCACACCGACGCCCCGAACGGGTTGCCGGGCTGGAAGATCGACCCGAGGTGGTCGATCCGGGCCTCCAGCCAGCCGCCGGCCTCGCGGACATCGTCGATGAACCGCTGGATCTGCGGCATGAACCGGCGGGTGAAGAACACCACGCCGGCGACCTGCTGCTCGGCGGCCGCGGCGACGATCTCGGCGGCGGCCTCGGTGGTGAAGGCGATCGGCTTGTCCAGCAGCAGGTGCTTGCCGGCCCGCGCCGCGCGCAGGGCGATGTCCGCCTGCACGTCCGGGGGCAGCGCGACCGCGATGGCGTCCACGTCGGCGATCAGGGCGTCGATTTCCGCGTACGGCTGCGCGCCGTGCTCGCCGGCCAGCGCCGCCGCCTTGGCCGGATCCCGGCCCCAGACACCCACGAACTCCACGTCCGGATGGGCCGCCAGCGCCGGGGCGTGCGCCTGGTGGGCCCAGGGTCCCGTACCGAAAAGTCCGAACCGCATCGTCGTGCCGCCTTCCCGCTGGAGATCACACCCGGCCGAAAGCTAACACGCTGCCACTGATCAGTACGCTGTGCCCGTGATGAACGGCCCGCTGTCGACCGCGACGATCGTGGTGGCCCTGCTGCTGGGGGTCTGGTATCTGATCCGTTGCGCGCTCGACCGCGCACCCAGCAACATCGACCTGTGGGCCATGCTCGGCCTCAGCGCCCTGGTCGCGGTGCTGGTGTTGGTCGCCGTCACCGGGCTCATCACCGGCGACCGGCCGAGCGACTCGACCACCTTCGTCGGCTACCTGATCACCACGGTCGCGTTCGCGCCCGTCGGCTTCTACCTGGCCCGGCTGGAACCGACCCGCTGGGGCACCCTCATCCTCGGCGTCGCCTGCCTGGTGCTGCCGGTGCTCGTGCTGCGGCTGCAGCAGATCGCGGAGGCGACCGGTGGCTGAGCCGACACCCGCCCGGACCAGACCGCGGGACGCGGCCATCGGCACCGGCGCCGGGCGGGTGCTCTTGCTGGTGTACGGCATCTTCGCCGTCTCCGCGGGCGCCCGGGCCGGCGTGCAGATCGCCACCAAGTTCGCCGAGGCGCCGCTGGCGTTCCTGCTGTCGGCCCTCGCCGCGCTGATCTACATCGCGGCCACCGTCGGCCTGGCCGTCGGTGGCACCCGGGGCCGCCTGATCGCCCTGACCAGTTGCTCCATCGAACTGGTCGGCGTCCTGGTGGTGGGCACGCTGAGCGTGTTCGACAAGGAGGCCTTCCCGGACGCCACCGTCTGGTCCGGCTACGGCAGCGGGTACGGCTATGTCCCGCTGGTGCTGCCGCTCATCGGCCTCTGGTGGCTGTGGCGCAACCGGCCGAGCGATCGCTGACCGGACTCACCTTCCGATCCATTCGACGGCCGGTGAGCCCGGCATGCCGACCGCCTCGGCCAGTGCGACGATCGCCGGCTGGTCCAGTTCCGGGGAGAGGACGGTGAGTCGCTGGCCGCCACCGAGGTCGGCTACCAGGTAGTGGCCCGCCTCCGGGACTTCGGAGTACAGGTAGCGGGCCGAGTGACCGGCGACTCGCAGGTGGTGCCGCCCCCGGGCGCGGGGGTCACCGGCAGCGCGCCGATCAGGCGCCACATGACGTCGCGCTCACCCCAGGCCACGCCGCCGAGCCCGGACGAGCGCCTGTCAGACACGCCGATAACGACGCAGCGGCGATCGCGCGGGAGCAGTGAAGACAACTTGGTTACGCGCTTCGAGCATCTTGAGAGCCCGCAGGACCTTGGTCCAGGTGAGGCCCGTCCGTACTTCCAGATCCCGGCGACTCAGCTCCGCGCCGTCAGCCAGAGCAGCCCAGACCAGCTCTTCGGCGCTTCCGCTTCCCCGCACGCCTGACTGCTGTGGCGTTTCGGTGATCTCCGCCGGTGCGAGCAGGTAACGGGCGTGACGGCGTTCCCCGACGCGTACCGCGACACCTCGGCTGACCAGGTCCGACAGCTCGGTCGTGGCGCGGTGAGCTTCGAGCCCGAGATTGCGCATCGTGCCGTTGGTGACGGGTCGACCCGCCCGCATCTCAGCAAGCGCGAGATGCTGAGTAGGCGTAAGGCCAGGCTGACGCAGGCTGGCGATCCACGTCATGGTCTCGTCACCGAGCAGCGCATGCCGAGGCATGATCACTTTGAAGCGGGTGATGCGACTGTGAAATTCCGGTGGCGGCGACCCGATTCGGCGAAGTTCGCGCAGCATGGTGGGGATGCCGCTGGCCCGGTTCTCGCAAACCATCCGCCCCGTCTCGGGAAGGCGCACGTCCTGCAGCAGCTTCGCCAGCACTGAGTTGCGCGTCGACGTGACGCCTTCGCCGCCGAGATCGTCCTCGGTGACCGCCCCGAACAGACCGCCCGGATTGGCGATCACCAGCCGGTCCGCATAGAGGGTGATCTGTACCGGCGTCCCGCGCGAGTAGGGCGAGTAATCCCGGTGAAGCAAGGCGTTCGCTACCGCTTCGCGGACAGCTTCGGCCGGATAGTCGTAGACGTCGGTGCGGCCCGCGCCGTCGACAAAGGAGCGAACGGACGTGTTGCGAAGGACTGCGGTCACCGCCTCATCGACGATGACCGGAATCGGCCCGTCGAAGGACCGGTTGTCGAGGAACCGAGGGCCGTTCGCCGGCACGTCCTGAGCCGAGAGTCCTGGATAGACCACGAAGGTCGCGTTCAGCTGCGGAAAGAATTGCTGTGGATATCCGCCCAATGCCAGCAGGCCGCCAAGAGTGGGACGCAGCCGCCCCTCCTGGTCTTCCGCGAGGACATTGAGCCGGCGCAGCACCTGTTCGGTGGACAGTCCCGCGAAAGCACGAGGCTGGCGTAGTCGAACTCGCTCGACAAGAGCATCGGTTTCCCGCGACTCGAGATCGGCCTGGGTCGCCCCGTCGACCGGCTGACGGTCGTCGTCGGGCTGTCCCCTATTGGTATGCAGCAGATGAATCTCGAAGTCGGTGAGCCGCCGGTCTCCATCCCCGCCACGGGTGAAGGATCCGTTGTATTCACCGCGAGCCGCGACGTAGCAGGGCTTGAAACGGGGGTCCAGCTCGCCCACTTCGGCGACGACCAATAGCGCATCGCCGAAGGGCACGACATCGATCTCAGCTCTTACCGGCGGGTGAAGGTCATCGCTGCAGGCGGCTGCGAGGGCGTCGCGTATGCGGGCGGCATCGAAGCCGGGCGCTGCATGAAAATCTTCGTTCTCATCCAGGCCGAGGATG